>CAZBIT010000032.1:0-11080 GCA_964491835.1 uncultured bacterium | reverse complement strand
TCTTCCATATTATTTATAATAATATCAATAATATATCTGTAGTGCAAAAAAATTAAAATATGTTTAAAAAAAATACTTGCAAAATGAAAAATTTATTCTTATATTATTAGCACTCATTAAAATAGAGTGCTAATAAATAAACTTTAATAAAGGAGGGAAAAGATGAAAATAAAACCATTATCAGACCGTGTCATAGTAAAACCATCGGAAGGTATTGAAAAAACAAAAGGAGGAATATACGTCCCGGATACTGCAAAAGAAAAACCCCAAGAAGGAGAGATAGTCGCTGTTGGACCGGGAAGAACGACAGATGATGGAAAATTAATAAAAATGGAAGTAAAAGTTGGAGACCTTGTATTATACGGAAAATATTCAGGAACCGAAGTTACAATTGAAGGAGAGGAATATTTAATAGTTCGAGAAAGCGATATACTCGCAATCATTTAAAAGATTTAACAAATAATAATTTATTATAAAACTTATAAAAAGGAGGTAAATTAGAAATGCCTAAAGTATTAGAATATAGTAACGATGCAAGAACAAAACTCAAAGAAGGGGTAAAAAAACTTTCTGAGGCGGTTAAGGTAACGCTTGGACCAAAGGGCAGAAACGTGATTCTTGATAAGAAATTTGGTGCACCAACGATAACAAAAGATGGCGTAACCGTTGCCAAAGAAATAGAACTCGAAGACCCCTTTGAGAATATGGGAGCACAAATGGTTAAAGAAGTAGCATCCAAAACAAGTGACGTCGCTGGAGATGGCACTACTACCGCAACAATACTTGCAGAGGCAATATTCCTTGAAGGAATAAAAAATGTAACAGCAGGTGCAAATCCAATGGATTTGAAAAGAGGAATCGAAAAGGCGGTTCAGGAAGTAGTGAAAAATCTTAAAAAACAAAGCACAGACATCAAAGACAAAAAAGAAATTGCCCAGGTTGGAACAATTTCCTCAAATAATGACCATTCTATAGGTGATTTAATAGCGGATGCGATGGAAAAAGTCGGTAAAGATGGAGTCATTACCGTTGAAGAAGCCAAAAGTACCGAAACTAATCTCGAAATCGTCGAAGGAATGCAATTTGATAGGGGCTATCTTTCACCATATTTTATTACCGACCCAGAAAATATGGAGGTAGAACTCGAAGAACCACTTATTCTTATTAACGATAAAAAGATAAGTTCTATGAAAGACCTTCTTCCGATTCTTGAAAAGGTTGCTCAAATGGGAAAAAGTTTATTAATAATATCAGAAGAAGTAGAAGGAGAAGCACTTGCAACGTTGGTAGTTAACAAACTTCGTGGAACATTGAAGGTTGCGGCGGTTAAAGCCCCCGGATTCGGTGATAGACGAAAATCAATGTTAGAAGACATTGCAATCCTAACAGGTGGTAAAGTTATTTCTGAAGAAGCAGGATTTAAACTCGAAAATGCACAAATTTCTGACCTTGGCAAGGCAAAAAGAATAACAATCGACAAAGATAATACTACAATAGTTGAAGGTGGTGGAAGCAAAAAAGACATTTCAGGAAGAATAAATCAAATAAAGACACTCATCGATTCATCTACTTCCGATTATGACAAAGAGAAACTCCAGGAACGACTTGCAAAACTCGCAGGTGGAGTGGCGGTATTAAACATCGGAGCACCAACAGAAATAGAAATGAAAGAGAAAAAAGCCCGAGTTGAAGATGCTTTAAATGCTACGCGCGCTGCGGTAGAAGAAGGAATAGTGCCCGGTGGCGGTGTTGCATTTTTAAGAACGATTCCCGCTTTGGACAAGTTGAAACTAAGTGGCGATGAACAGATAGGAGTTAACATCGTAAAAAGAGCATTAGAAGAACCATTGAGGCAGATTGCAAACAACGCAGGGTTTGAGGGCTCAATTGTTGTTCAGAAAGTAAAAGAAGGAACAGGCGGTTTTGGATTTAACGCAGATACTGAAAAATTTGAAGATTTGGTTGAATCAGGTGTCATTGACCCAACAAAAGTAACGAGAATCGCTCTTGAAAATGCAGCGAGTGTTGCTTCACTTCTTCTTACAACCGAAGTGGCTGTTGCTGATAAACCCGAGAAAAAGGAATCTCATCCACAATATCCTCCTCCTGGTGGCGGTATGTATTAATAGTAATATAAAAAGCCTCTGCTTTAAATGGCAGGGGCTTTTTTACTATGCAAAATTTAAAAACACTAACTAAAAACGGTATAAATTAATAGCAAATGATTCAGCTTTTTAACGTAAGTGTAAAATATGACGGTTCTTATGGCATCAGAAAAATAAATCTTGAAATAAATAAAGGGGAATTTGTATATGTTTTCGGTCCGAGTGGTGCCGGAAAGACAACTCTATTAAAAACATTATATTTTGACCTTCTTCCGTCTGAAGGTCATTTTATAATCGATAAATACAACTCTTTACATATAAAAAAGAAAGATATTCCATACTTAAGAAGAAAAATCGGAATAGTTTTTCAGGACTTTATGCTTTTAGAAGATAGAAATGTATATGATAATATCGACCTTGTGCTTGAAATATCTGGAATTCCAAGAAAAGATAGAAAAAGAAAAATATTGAAAACCCTTGTAGAAATGGGATTGAGTCAAAAAATTAATCAAATGCCCAACGAATTATCGGGAGGGGAAAAGCAGAGAATTGGAATTGCAAGGGCAATAATAAACGACCCGTTGATTATTCTTGCTGATGAGCCAACTGGCGACCTTGACCCTGCAACTGCAGTTGATATCATTTCAATTTTGCAGAAAATTAACGAAAAAGGAACTGCTGTAATGATTGCTACTCATAATTACGAATTACCAAAAGTTTTTTCTGGGAAAATCATAAAAATGGAAAAAGGAGAAATCGTTTCAACTGAATATTAATAAAAAAGGTTATTTATATCTTAAAACAAATGTCTGAACTACTTTTTTCATTCAAAGAAGGAATAAAAGGATTTAAACGAGCGAAACTATCAAGTTTTGTTTCAATTGTTGCAATATTTATTTCCCTTACTGCTCTGGGCATTTTTTCTATTTTAACGTTTAAACTCGGAAAGATTTTAAATGAAATTGAAAATAAAGTTGAACTTGAAGCATTTATCGATGAAAAACTAAAAGAAGATGAAATAAATAACCTAAAAAACAATATAAAAAAAATCGAGGGTGTTGAAGACGCAATATATATTTCAAAAAACGAAGCTGCAAAAAGATTTCAAGATGCCTTTGGAGAGAATATTGTTGAACTATACGGAGATAATCCTCTACCTATTTCCTTTATAATTAAAATCAGAAAAGAGTTTCTTAACAAGAATTCAATGGATAATGTAATTTCAAAATTAAATAATATTAACGGAATTTCAGAAACGATATTTAAAAGAGAAATCTTACTTACTTTAGAACGATACAGAAATATATTTCTTATAATAAACCTTGTAGGAGGGATATTAATAGGACTTGCTTCAATATTAATTATTTCAAATACTATTAAATTAACGATATATGCAAAATCAAAAACAATAAAAATAATGAAACTAATCGGAGCATCCGATAGTTTTATTAAAAGACCATTTTTATTTGAAGGATTATCGCAAGGATTCATTGGAGGTATTCTAAGTAGTTTGTTTATATATTTATTAATAAAATTTTTGGAATTTTCGATACAGATTCCCTCTTCATTAAATTCAAAGTTCTATGGAGTAATAATAATTTCAGGGGGGATTTTAGGATTTTTAGGTTCTTTCTGGTCGGTTAAAAAATTTTTAACTTAAAACAATCATTATATTTTTTTTGTAAAAACCAAATTTAAAAATATGAAAAACTTATCATCAAGAGAAAAATTGGTTTTACGACTCATTGTAAATAATTTCATTTCTACAGGTATGCCCGTTGGTTCAAGGGTATTGTGGAAAAATTACAAATTAAATATTTGCCCTGCAACAATAAGAAACATAATGTATGACCTTGGGGAAATCGGATATATAGAACAACCTTACACATCTGCTGGTCGTATTCCTACAGATAAAGGTTTCAGATTATATATTGAAGACCTGATAAAATATGAAAAATTGTCCGAAAAAGAAAAAAACGCTATAAGAGAAAATATAGAAACGATAAAAAGTGATATTGATGACCTTTTGCAAAAAACATCCATTGTATTAGGAAAACTTTCGAAACAACTTGGGGTAGTTTTAACACCGAATTTTTATAGTGCGCAATTTGAAAAGGTTGAATTAATTGACGTCTCAAGCAATAAGATTTTAGTAATAATCACTTTAAAGAAAGGACTATTTAAAACCATTATAATGGAAGTTGATTCTTACATTCAAAAATCTGAACTTGAAGAAACTGCCCGTGTTATTAACGAACGTCTTTGCGGTCTCACACTTGGCGACATAAAAGAAACAATAGATAAACGTCTGCAAAATGTTTCTATTGGTAATCGAGGGATTATAAGATATTTTATAGAATTCTCCGAGAACATTTTTGAAATTGAGTGGGAAGAAGCAGTTCACATCGGTAGTACAGGTGAAATCGTAGAACAGTTAGAATTTTCATCTAACGAATATATGAAAAAAATGTTTGATTTGCTTGATAATAAAAAGACAATTATCAAAGTCCTTAAAAATAGAAAAGACGACGAAAACATAACTGTTACAATTGGCAAAGAAAATATATCGGAAATTAGCATTTTTAGCGTTATAACCGCAGGATATAAAATTGGTAATTTTAAAGGAAGTTTGGGAATAATCGGTCCAAGAAGAATGAGATATTCCAAAGTTATACCTCTCGTGAAATATACCGCTGAGATAATCAATAAAATTATGAATTGAATATAACTTTTAATTTCTCTTATTTTATTAGAATACTCAAAAAATTATCTTCCCTGTTATTAAAAACCGTTAATATTAATTAAAGTTTAATCTTTAATTTATCATAAAAATTATCTCTATTTTCCCAATTTTTAATAATTATATGTTTGGTTTCACAAAGCAAGAAAAAACCATTATACTTTTTCTAATAGTCACATTCACGATAGGCACTGGAATTATATATCTTAAAAAATTAACATACCAAAACACTAAAAAAGAGTATAAATCCATTTATGAAGAACTTGACAAACAATTCTATGAAATTTCAAAAAATGACAGCATTACGTTTATAAACGAAGGGAAAAAAACACAAGACACAATAAGCATCAAGATAAATATAAATACTGCTGATGAAAATGAACTCATAAAATTACCAGGTATAGGTCCTAAACTTTTAAAAGAAATCATCCAATATCGGAATAAAAATGGAAAGTTTAAGAACGTGAACGAAATAATAAAAGTAAAGGGTATAGGGAAGAAAAAATTTGAAAAAATTTCACAATTCATTTACGTGGAATAAAAATAAATAAATTAGAGAACAAAAATTTATTGACTTTAAAAAAAAATATAACTAAAATATTTAGTTAATTTTAATAATTTATTTTAATTTTTATCATTTACCAATATCTTTTTTGAAACAAAAAGTTTGGAAATAGAAAAATGGAAGCGAAATGGCTGAAGCAAAAAAGGGTGGGTCGATTATTTTTAAGATATTGATAGTCATATTTTTAGGAGGGCTTCTTATATCTATATATTATCCCAAACATATTTGGGATACTGAAGCAAAAGAGGAAAAAGAATGCCGTTCACGACTTATGAACTTATGGACAATAGAAACATTCTTTAAGCAAAAAACAGGGAAATTTTCTTCTTCATTTGATTCTCTTATTAACACTTTAAAAACCGATAAGAATATTATGGCGGTTTTGGATACTATTTACACACATAGCTTATTTAATGAAAAAGAGACCCTTAATGTAATCTACCCAATCCCCATTGATTCATTGAAGTTATGCCCTTCGACTGGATTAGAGTATCATATTATACTTTCAGATTCTATCCCTGCGGTTATAATTAAATGCCCTAACATGGAAGAGATAAAGCCAGTTTATGTATTTTTTAAAAAGAAAATCTCCAATCACGGCTCAATTAGTGATGGGAAAGTAAGTTGGGAATAAAATGTCAAATCCGTTGAAATTAAAAAAATTAGGTCTATGTCTTGGAAATCAACAAACATTTCTAACAGAAATCACCCATTCACCTGAAAGCATAGAAGTTACTAATTTAATTGATTTGGACTTAGTCCATCCTTTTAATTTTAATACAATTAACAATGAAGAAATATTAGAAGGAATCGGAAACATCTTAAAAGAATCCCTTTCTTTCGATAAAAAATCAAACGCAGAGTTATCAATATCTCTTGACTACAGTATGGCGATAATAAAACACGTTCCAGTCGATAACTCCCTTAAATCAAATGAACTTGAAAATCACATTCAATGGGAACTTCAACAACATATTATTTCGCCAGTTGAAGAATATGATTCCGACTTTCAAAAACTTCCAAAAATACCTAATAATAAATACCCTTCAATTATTACGATAGCGGTAAAAAAAAAGATAATAGATGCAGTAAAATATATCTCCAAAATCGCTAACCTGAAATTAGACCTTATTGACATAAACATATTCTCCGCCATAAATGCACTGGAAGTAAATTATAAGATAAAACCAACGGAAAAAACTGCTTTAATCGAAATAGGAAAAAATAGATTAATATTTATTATACTCGAAGGAACAAATTTTCTTGGATTTCATCCTGCTCATCTCGTCTCATATCTTTCTCCTGATGAAGAAATTCCAACAGAGAAAATTTTTGATGAAATATCAAAAAACCTGCGTTTTTTAATATCAGATTATGAAACTGGTGATGATAAAAAAGAGTTTGACAGAATATATTTGTATAAGACTAATAAAAATATAAATTTAAATGACATTTTAAGTAAAGATACAGAAAATAAATTTGAGATTTTAAATCCACTAAAAAACTTAAAAATATCTTCAGAGTTGAAGGAAAAGATAGACCCGCTTTCTGATTACTCTGAACATACGGTATCTGTGGGTCTTGTAATTAGAAAGTAAAAATCTTATGATAAAAATAAATTTACTTGGACACAAAGAAGTGAAAAAAGAACCTCTAAAGAGTGAACGAAAAGGAGGGTCTATTGTGAAAACAGTTTTTTATGTCATTATACTAATTATTGCCATAGGACTTGGAATATACACTTATTTTCCAGGATTACTTAAGTATATACCTGTAAAAACAAAGCCGCAGGTCAGTATTCAAGAACCATCAAAAATTGAAGTTCCTGAAACAAAGGCACCGATAAAAGACACCACTCAACAAGCATTAGTGCAAAAAGAAACAATTCCCCCAATTGAACAAAAACCAAAAGAAGAAATAAAACCTGAACCAAAAACAGAAGTTCAAAAACCAAAAGAAACAGTAATACCAAAGGAAGAAATCTCTAAACCCAAAGAAGAAATTCCTAAACCAAAGACAGAGGTTCAGAAACCAAAAGAAGAAATCCCTAAACCAAAAGAAGAGGCACCAAAACCTGTCGCAGGGGAATATTTAACAAATGCATATCTTATCAATCAAAGAGAACTTAGCGGATTTTCTGCTTTGCGTGAAGCAGTTTCAGGAAATATGAATTATTCCTTAATCACCGTTAATAATGGTCAATTTATATCTGAAATATTGGTTGGCACAAAAGATGAAATTGCTCAGTATAATATCAATGTTAAAAATAAATTACCAGAAAGCGGAATTAAAATAATTGGCATTAATGAAACTACTGAAACTAAAAAACTCAAGGCACAAATATGGGGCTATCTTGATTCATATAAAATGCAAAAAGAAAAAACAGAAATCTCTTTAAAAAATTATTATAAACCGTCCGAAGTCATATCAAAAATAAGGTCGATTGCAAAAAAGAGTGGATTTATCATAAAATCATTTGTAATACAAAACTCATTTGAACAAGATAACTATCAAAAATTTCCTGTACTAATAAGGATTGGGGGTAATGATGGAAATACCGTTGACTTTTTAAAGAATCTTAAGAAAGAAAATCTCAATTTTATTATACAAAAAATATCTGGAGTGCCGGACAATAAAGAAATATTAATTGCTATAATTTTTGAGGTTTTTGTGCCTTCTGCATAATAAACTTTAACACATAAACAAACTATAGAAATGAGAATATCCGGAGGTGAAAAGAAGGGCATAAAACTAAAAGGTCCAAAAAAAAGAGACATAAGACCTACGACTTCAATTGTTAAGGAATATATTTTTGGTTTAATAGGTGAATTCATAATAGGTAAAAAAGTTCTCGACCTTTTTGCAGGCACGGGAAATCTGGGAATAGAGGCAATTTCAAGAGGCGCAGAATTCGTTTCATTTGTTGATATTTCACAGCATTCTGTTCATCTAATTATAGAAAACTTAAAAAAGGCGGGCTTTGAAAAATATGCAAGGGTTCATAAAACAGATATATTTAGATTTTTTTCAAGAAAGAAAGAAAATGAATATGATATAGTTCTTGCAGACCCACCCTTTGCATATAAGGAACTTTATAAACTTTGTAAAAGTGAAAAACTTTTAAAAATTATAAAAGAAGACGGCTACTTTATAATTGAACATTATCCAGAAATAAAAGAAGGTTTTTATCATAATGGATTTCAACTTATAAAATTCAGGTCATTTGGAGGAAACAAAATATCAATATTTAAAAAGGTGTGAAAAAGTGAAAATAGCAGTATATCCAGGAACATTTGACCCCATAACGAATGGGCATTTAGACATCGTCAAAAGAGCACTCAATATTTTCGACAAAGTAATCGTTGCGGTTTCCATCGATTCAAGTAAAAATCCAATTTTTAACGTAGAAGAAAGAGTTAAAATGATGAAAGAAGCACTAAGACTATTCGAAAGGGCAGAGGTCGATTCATTTCAAGGGCTTTTGGTAAATTACGCAAAAAAGGTAAATGCAATCGCAGTAATACGGGGATTACGGGCGGTTTCCGATTTTGAATACGAATTTCAAATGGCGTTAATGAACAGACATCTCAATAAAGAAATAGAAACCGTATTTTTAACGCCAAACGAAAAGTTCACTTACCTTGATTCATCAATCATCAGGGAATTGGCAACCCTTAATGGGGATATATCCGATTTTGTCCCAAAAAATGTCAAAGAAGAATTGATAAAGAAAAAACTTCTTCCTGACAATAAAACCAAAATAATTTAATTTCCTTTAGGAGACATTGAGAAAAAATAATAGGAGACATTAAAATGAAAATAGCGAAAAAAATAGCAGCGATGAAACCTTCGGCAACAGTGAGTATTAATGCAATTGCCAAAGAAATGAAGAGAAAAGGAATAGACGTTGTAAATTTTTCTGCTGGTGAACCGGATTATCCAACCCCAGAACACATTAAAGAGGCAGGAATACAGGCAATTAAAAATAATCATACTAAATACACTCCTGTCCCAGGAGTTCCAGAAATTTTGCAAGCAATATGCAATAAATTAAAAAGAGAAAATAATCTCGAATATACGCCTGAAGAAGTTATCGTTTCAGCGGGTGCGAAACAATCAATATACGAGGCGCTTCAGGTTCTTCTTGAAGAAGGAGATGAAGTAATCATTATTGCTCCTTACTGGGTTTCATATCCACCTCAGGTGGAACTTACAGGCGCAAAACCGGTTATTATAAAAACAACTATCGAAACCGATTTTAAAACGACAGCAAAAGAAATTGAAAAACACATCACAAACAAAACACAAGTCCTAATTATAAATAGCCCCAGCAATCCTACTGGTTCAATGTTCGCAAAAGATGAATTAGAGGAAATTGCTGATTTATGTGTCAGAAGAAATATCTTCGTCATATCAGATGAAATATATGAACAATTGACATACGACAATCAAAAAGCATACAGCATAGCATCTCTAAATGATAAAATAAAGCAGATAACTTTAACTGTGAATGGTGCATCAAAAAGTTACTCGATGACAGGGTGGAGGGTCGGTTATGCTGCGGGTCCGAAAGAAGTTATAAAAGGTATGTCCAAACTTCAAAGTCAACTTGATACACATGCAGTATCAATATCGCAGTATGCGACAATTGAGGCACTAAATAACGGTGCAGAGGCAGTAAAAAAAATGAGAGAGGGTTTTGATGAAAGAAGAAAATTTGTAATTGACCGTATAAGAAAAATCAAAGGAATAAAAACGAACGTCCCAAAAGGTGCTTTCTATGTTTTCCCGAATGTTTCGGTATTTTACGGGAAAAAATTCAATGGAACCGTGATAAATGATTCTGTCAGTTTCTGTAAATTTATGCTTGAAGAGATGAAGATTGCACTTGTACCTGGTGCCGAATTCGGCGACGACCAGTGCTTTAGATTATCTTATGCTGCATCTATGGAAAATCTCAAAAAAGGATTGGATAGACTTGAAGAGGGTTTGAATAAACTTAAATAATTAACTAATTCCCTTATAAAATAAAAAAGACCCACCTTGTTAGTGGGTCTTTTTTATTTATTCTTTTAAAGTAAACGCACTTTTAGCTTTTTTCTAACATCTTCGACCGGCATTTCCTTTCCAGTCCAGATTTTAAATGCTTCCGCTCCTTGATATATTAGCATATCAATTCCACCAATTGCAATTGCTCCTTGTTTCTCTGCCATTTTCATAAGAGTCGTTTTTAATGGATTATATACAAGGTCATATACTATTTGATTTTTGTTCAATAAATTTTCATCACTTATTACAGATTTTTGAACGTCGGGCGTCATACCCAAAGGCGTAGCGTTAATTATAAGTTTTGCCTTTTTTATCTTCTCATCAAGATTTTTTACTTTATAAAGTAAATCAAAAGATACATTCTCACAATTAACTTTCCAGGATTCGATACGTATTTTTAAAGAATTTATTTTATCTTCATCAATATCTAACACCAAAATACTTTTTGGTTCAAACTTATGAATAAGAGAATACAAAACCGCTTTTGCGGCACCCCCTGCACCAAACATAACAACCATTTCGTCTTTTACATCATTTTTGTAATCCTTAAACGTTAGATAAAATCCTCTATGGTCTGTGTTAAAACCTATCATTTTTCCATTAATAATATTAACGGTATTC
>CAZBIT010000031.1:0-11311 GCA_964491835.1 uncultured bacterium | reverse complement strand
AAGAAAATCTATCCGATATTAAAGCACTTGAATTTCAGAAAGTACCCAAAGACAGAACCCACGTATATTATCTTTTTAGAATAAAGGTTGACCCATCAAAGATTGGTCTTGATATTGATGCAAAAGAATTCAGAATGAAATTACAGAGGGCTCTTCAGGCTGAAGGTGTGCAGGCAGACGAATGGCAGACAATGCCCGTTCCAGGACAAAAGTTGTTCCAATTAATGGAAGGCTATGGATATGGATATCCTTGGACGGATGTCCATGCAAGGAAGGGAATTAAATATGACTTGTCAGAGTATAAAAATACCCAGAATCTTCTCGATACATCGTTCGTTATGCACAGTGCCCTTTGCTACCCTAACGGTAAAAAATTATTAAAACATTATGTAAATGCGTTTTATAAATGCTTTGAAAATATCGATGAAATATTAAAGGTTGATACTTCTATTCCACTGAAACCAATACACGGTAGAAGATAAAAAAAATTGGATATTTATGATTTTTTGTGATGATTTAGCAATTTTTAATTAATTCTTAATTTGCAATTAAAATAATAAAAAAATTATATAAATACTTGACAAAAGGATAATTATATATTATATTATAAAAAATAAAGGATTATTTTAGAGATTTATCATGGCAGATTTATTAAGTCAAAAAGAGATAGATAATTTATTAAATTCTACAATTTCAGCAGCAGAAACATCCGATAGCGTTCCTGAAGTTGCAGAAGAAAAGGTTAAATCAAGACCAAAAACATTTGCTCATAATAAGGTGAGAAGCGTTCGTTTCACTTATTCTTATCAATCCCCTGTAATAAAGAAAGAAAACCTGATTTTTAATCCTGAACCAGATAAAGTTGAAATTGGGAATAAGGTTATTGTTCGAACATTGGACAATTATATAAAATATTTGACGAATAAAAAAGGATTATAAATTTTTCTAAAAATTAAAGAAAAGGCATATTCAAAAATGAATATGCTTTTTTATTTTAATCTTAAAAACTTTTTTATTTTATATTAATGAATCTTTCCTTTTTTAAATTATCTACGTAATAATATCACCTCACTTATGAAACATAGTCAATAGGAAATCAATATTTTTAACGTTCAAATCCTAAAGAATTTCCAAACCGATAATGAAGTTACTATTTTTAGTCTTGCTCAACATTTAGTTGGCACAGAAAAACTTATGATGGATATGGCAACAAATATAGAATATGTTGAACAACTTTTTAAACTATGTGCTGATTTTCAAACTGAAATTGGTTTACAACTGATAAAACTTGGAGTTGATGCAATATGGGCTGGTGATGATTTTGGCGATAAATTTGTTTTTGGGGAGAAGTTGGCAAAAGAATTGAAAGTATTATCTTAATTTATAATTTAATGTTATACCTATCCTGCCCCTTGCATCATAAAAGGGTGATATACTGAATGATTTTAAATCTCTGTTTTTTTCCGATGTTTGAACATTTTCATTCTTATTTACTACTTTTCTTCCTCTATTTACAGCACTTTTTGCAAAGTAATAACCTATAGCCAAAGCTAATGGATAGTCACTTATCCAGTGGACTCCATTATTTATCATTTGATAACTAAGTAGGGTCATTAATGTGTATCCTAAGGGTCGGATAAATTTATATTCAGCATAATTTTCGGAAATTACGGTAACAG
The DNA here is from genome assembly GCA_964491835.1 of uncultured bacterium. Classification (GTDB taxonomy): domain Bacteria; phylum SM23-31; class SM23-31; order JAUVVT01; family JAUVVT01; genus CAZBIT01. Next base: position 9,632 of record CAZBIT010000031.1, on the reverse strand, counting down.
TCATCATTGCTGTTGCCAGATGTCCTGAGGGAAAAGCATCATAATGAGGGGTATGCTTTTGGTACTCAATCGGGTCAGGAAATAGTCTCCAGACGCCACCGGGGGCAGTTGCTACCCAGGGGCTTTCCCGTCCTGTAATATGTTTTAATGTATAATGAATTATCAGTGTAGAGATAAGTCCCTCTGCAAGTTGGCTTGCAGTTTGCAAAGCCCGGTTATCGTCCTTGATTAATCCATAACAAAAATATGAACCGCAGATTGTAGTATGAATCCAGCCGTCACCGAGAAAATACAAAGCCGTTCCGAGATCCGTCGGTCCCTGAAATATGGGAAAACCACCAATTGAAATCATTGTCTTCTGGTAGTTATTATGAGAAAGATTTATTTTATCTCCAAAATCTTGTGCTGCATCAAATATCTGTTGGTCAAATGCAATAAATAATGCTGTAGCGACGGTCATCAAAGATATCTTAGTAATATTCTTTTTCTGAAATGTATTTTTACTATTAGTGACAAAATCATAAACACCGTATTTGAAAAATTGAAATTTCTCGGGTTTACTATAAACAAAATCAATATCTGGATTGATATGATAAACCATAATTGCTTTTTTAACGGAATCAGCAGAAGTTGTTTTATCACTTTCTTTAGTATTTAAGTTCTGGGAATAACTTTCATATGGAATAAAAAACAAGAATGATAAGAAAAAAATCTTTTTAATGATATTTTTATAATTTGTCATATTTTAAATAAATACAATTTCTATTTATACTACGTTATAACACCTGATTTTTCTTACAAACAATTTTTTTCATTTTATAACAATTCCAAGAAAGTAGAAGTGCAAATTAATATACAAAGCCATATTTTGTAAATTGCTGATGCGTTTAACAGTTTACCATTTATAAGTAAAATTCAGTCCATAAGTATTAGGTTTTATTAGAGGCATTAAATGTGAGTCTTTATTGCGATGCCTAGTAAAAATATAAGTACTAATTATTCCTAAAATTGCACCCCGTTCAACATCATAAAAATCGTGATTTTTGCTTTTAATACGACTCCACCCCACAAATGATGCAGGAATATATATTGCCCCATATTTCCATCCGTATCGCCTTTGCATAAAAGATGCTCCAAGAAATGCTGCCACCGTATGACCTGAAACAAAGGAATGCGAATCTTTTCCATTAGGTCTTACATCATAAACAGTATATTTAAGTGTTAAGGTTACTATACTTGCTATTAATGCAGATTTATAGAACTTCATACGTCCCTTATTATCTTTAAAATGAAATGTCATTCCAAAGGCTGTTACCGGAAGAGCTATCTGTAATATATCTCCTATTGTTTCTATGTTGTCTTTTGAATAAGCAGGTGGAACTATAAAAGAACAAATAAAAAGATATAGAAAAACTTTTTTTAGCATATCTCCCACCTCAATTATTAAGTTTTTTATTACTCTCTTTTATTAACAGAGATTGTTGCATAATTATTATTTAAGATTGCCACGCCCCGATTCTCGGGGCTCGCAATGACGCCCACTATTCCATTAAATACATGTTAATAAATGTCATTGCGAGAAATCCCGCTGTGCGGGAGACGAAGAAATCTCACAAAATTTGGTACTTCAGTTGAAATAATTAAGTGTTTTCTCATTTATGCAACAATTTATAACATTTAATTTTAGTTATATGATATGAATATTTCTTTCAAAAATTATCTAAAAATAAAAAATTTTTTAAAAAATTGCAATCATTATTTCAAAAAGTTGATTTTATTTTATAAATGATTCTTAAATAATTTCATTAAGAACAAAAATAATTAAAAAAATTTCTTTTCTCTACTGTACCAGATTTAATGTATCTTCGATGGGTAACATTTGGGGTGGTTGTTAATGACAGTTTTTGTTGGTAATTTATTGACGTAAATAAATACACTAAATAAAAAAGTTTTCTTTTATTATAAGAGAAGACTAATAATAATAACTTGCGTCCCCTAGGGGAGTCGAACCCCTGTTGCAGGAATGAAAATCCTGAGTCCTAGGCCACTAGACGAAGGGGACACTTAACATAATATGTGATTATTTTAAATTCACTTCATTATATAAAATATCTAATCACCAATTACGAATTACTGCTTCCTGGGTGGGTGAAGGGACTCGAACCCTCGACAGCCAGATCCACAGTCTGGTGCTCTAACCAGCTGAGCTACACCCACCATAAAATCCTATCTTTAATCACCAATAACTAATTACTAAAATCGTTAAGATTTTCCAGTACGCCAGTAGGGACTTGAACCCTAAGCCTACGGCTTAGAAGGCCGTTGCTCTATCCTGTTGAGCTACTGGCGCAATTTTTTTAAATTTTTCTCCGCCATAGGCGGGCAGGTGGACTCTGCAACTGTGAGAAACTCCCGACTGTATTTATAAGTAATATAATAACAATATAAATCCGTGTGGTTGATACACTTAACAACAATAATTAATCCGTCACCGATTTCAACAGATAGCACGAACATAAACCAATTTTGGTATGTTTTAGCACTCTGATATATTATATAAAATAAATTATAAATATAAAAAAATTAATATCAAATAGCAAAATAAAAATTGTTGTAAATGATTGAGACAATTTCAATATATTCTGTTGAAATCTAAATTGACAATAGAATATGGTATCACCTGGTTATGGTAATTAATTGAATTATATTTAAATAGGTTTATACCTAAAAGATAAATACCTAATAACAAGTTTATATGTTTTCATTCATCCAGCCGGGAAACCTTCTCAAGAATGTTCTTATATGTCGTATAAATGCGCAACCGCTTTGACTACTCAATTAAAATCTCATGTTCGCCAAAAGGTAAAGTGAAGGACACAATCCGATTCTTATCATCATATGAAAAATCAATAATTTTGTTTCCCATGTATACATTTTTTGGCTTTTTGTAAAGATAGATATTTACGGTAGATGTTGCTACCAAATTTATGCACCCTTTAATTTTATCTATACTATTTGAAAGGGCTGCTGATACAGTTTGGAGCGTAGATATAATAGGAATATTTCCAGCACTGAGATTTTTCCCGTGATGTATGGAGAATGCTGTAACCTCGCCACTGCTTTCTTTTCTCAACATGCATTTCCATCCGTCTGTTGAGATATCATCTAATGACATTGTTCTCGGCTCGCGCCGTTCAGAAATATTTCTGTCAAATATGAATATGTCACATGCTTTCCCGCGTTGTATATTCACTCCGACGCAATTGTTCCCGTCAATTTTTTTGATATTTGTTAAAAAGTCTTTAGTTCTTTTTTCATCAATTGTTTTAGCTGGATAGAGAACACACAACAAATTTGCCTGTTTGCATTTTTCTGAAGGTCTGAGCTTAATATAATTGTCTGTATTTTCACGAACGAATCTGTTTCTACTTCCTTCCATGCTGTGTGTAGAAAAATCATAGGCAAATGGCTCGGGTTCCAATACCCTTATAGCAAGTGTGGCATTTCCTTGAGTTATCATCACACAATTATCCTCAACATTCATCTTGCCGAAAGTATGGAAAAGCCATTCAAAAGTTGATGGCTCATCTGCTTCCACGTTGTCAAAAATAAAAAAATAGTCCGGTCTTATGAACATTACTTGACGAATATATTCTCTAAGAAGGTCTTCAGCGTATGCGCATTTGGCATTTCCGGTTATTCCATCATAATGTTCTGTATTTATAAAATCCGATAGTGGAGTAAAGTGTTCCCATGCACCTCTTCCACCTGCATAGTTCGTCGCTCCATCTAATTGGCCTTTTCCATTGACGAGAAGTGTGTTATGTGCTATTGTATCATTAGCATAAGGAATTCGATCCGGTGGAGTTGCCCAAGCATAGCCGTGGTCGATTATGAGACGTTCACCATAAGCGTTAAGTATAAATGTATTATGGTCTAAATGATGGTGGTCCCAGTCGTTATGTCCGCCTTTCATTGCAAATAAAATATCATTTTTATCTGTCCAACCCGTCCTCATAACAGCCCAGTGAATTGTCTTAAATAACTTAGCTTTTGGAAAGTCTACGGGTGGTTTAGGCTCCAGATTAGGATTATACCAGATAAATTCAAAAGGTGATGTTCCTACTTTCTTACTGGCATGCCATTGGGCGTATGGATTTTTATATTCAGAAGCAATCCTCCTCATAATGTGGTTGGTCGTACTGATATCGCCACCGAGATTTGAAAAATTCACAAAACTTGAATCATCAGGAAATGTAAGATAAAGTGGATATAAGAAAGTTTTATTCATAAATGGATATTTGAAAAAGTCAATCCTGCCATTGCTGACATTCTTCATAGCATCTATAAATCGTAAACCGTTAAACCACGCATAACTGTAATAACTCAAACTTTCACCCCAATCACCATCTACTTCACCTTCCATAAGCCAGAGTTTAAGTTTATCAGAAAAGAATTGTAAATAGTATGGAATTTCTTTTTCTTTACCTAAAAAAGTCACAGATGCAACACCTGCGGCACTGAAGATTACCAGTCCCCAGTTACACCTTGACCAATTCGTCCACCATAGATGTTGTTGAGCAGCGTCATAGGTGACCTTAATTCCTTTTTCTATGGCGACTTTTCGGATTTTATTACGCTCTTCTTCTGATAGATAATCGTATAACCAGTCGTAAACAATGGCTGAAGAAAAAAGTCGTGGATTAACGGAAAGAAATTGTGGTTCATCCCATTTTGGCACATCCAATATTTCCCAAATATTCGCTTTAGCTCGATCAGCAAAACTTTTTTCCCCCGTTACCAAATATGCCAGAGACAATGACTCAATGTCTTTGAAATCAGGTTTTTTACATCGTGTTAGAATCATTTCCCACATATCTTTAAAGGGAGAAAATTTTATCTTTTGCCTTAAGCCAGGTAAATCCTCTTTTTTAAAAAACAAATAAGGATGAGGCGGAATTATTTTTGAAATATCCTCCCAGACCTTTTGGTTGGTATTTATCTCTTCGTTGAAAGTTATATTTTCTGAACTATTGACAATTTCATTGTAATTGTTCCTTACATAACCTTTTTTTATCATAGGATAACCGATAGTCATTCCTGCCGTACCTAATGTTGATTTCTTTAAAAAATTTCGGCGATTTATTGTACTCATAAATCCTCCTGTTTTAACTTTTATTTATTCCTTATTTTATCTTTAAAAAAGTTTTAATAATGATAATTATCTTGCAATAAATAATTATCATATCGCTTATATCTTTATTAATCGGAAAACATTAGATTCCAATCCCACTTTCAGCATGATGGAATGACAATATTTATAAAAATAATAAAAAGCAAATAAATAAAAATTAACTACAACTGGGAAAATAAACAACAAAATATTAGTTGTCAAGTCCAAAAAATCATGTTCTAATATTTGTTCTTGATTAATCGTAAAATTGTTATTATTTTGATTTTAAAAAATAAAAAAAATTAACATATTCACTGTAGAGACGCAGTGCAATGCGTCTCCACCATAATTAATATTTTCTGCATAAACGAAAATAATTTCCAAAATAACCAAAGGCCGTAAAATGCTATTAATTTATAAATTTTTCAGAAATTCAAAGTTGTGTCTATTTTTTCTTTTTTTATTTTTTCCAAATATCATTTTTTCTCAAAATATAACCTCTCCCGAAAAATTTCTCGGATTTGCAATTGGAAGCGATTACAAACTTGCCACTTATGAACAAGCCATTAATTATTTCAGAATTCTTGAAAAAGAATCAAGGAGAATTAAACTATACGAAATCGGGAAAACTTCGATGGGCAAATCTATGATTTATGCGGTTATTACCTCTGAAGAGAATATGCTCAATATCGAAAAATACAAGGAAATATCAAAAAAACTCTCACTCATTGAAAACCTTAAAGAAGATGAAGCAAGAAAATTCGCCTCAGAAGGAAAAGCAGTGGTTTACATCGATGGTGGACTCCACGCATCCGAATGTGCCCCCGCTCAACATAATATCCAACTTGCTTATGAACTTATCAATGGCAATGACCCAGAAACTATCACTATTCTAAATAATGTCATTCTTGTTCTTGTCTTTGCTAATCCTGACGGTATGGATATAGTTGCGGATTGGTATTATAAAAATCTCAGAACACCTTACGAAACAAGTCCCTTACCTTGGCTTTATCATAAGTATGTGGGGCACGATAATAACCGTGATTCCTACATCGCTAATATGATAGAAACTCAACATTTGACTTCGATTGTCAATAAAGAGTGGTTTCCTGTAATCCTTTATAATCATCATCAAACCGCCCCATTTCCAGCAAGAATATGGATTCCACCTGATGCTGAACCAACTAATCCAAACGTTCATCCATCCATCATTAGATGGAAAAACCTCATAGGTTCCGCTATGGGAGCTGAGTTTGATAAAAATGGGCTTTCTGGAGCGATTTCAAGAATAGTGTATGACACATGGTATCCTGGTTATGTTACTCAAGTAGTTGATTCTCACAATATAATTTCCATTTTAACGGAGACAGCACTTTATAATTACGCAACTCCTCATTTCTATACGGTTAGAGATTTTCCAGCAACATATCGCGACTTAACAATTTCTGCATTTTACCCAAATCCTTGGAAAGGTGGATGGTGGAGAATTGGCGATGCTGTAAACTACTGCCTCACTGCATCAAAAGCAGTATTAAAAACTGCCGGAAAATACAGAGAAGAACTTCTTTATAACAAATATAAAATGGGAAAAGATATTATTGACAGATTTAAAAATGAACCACCTTATGCTTGGATTATACCACAGGAACAAAACGACCCACCTACTATGACTTTATTGTTAAACAAAATGATTCTATTAGGAATTAATGTCTATCAAACCAAAGATTCATTTATATGTGATGGAATCACATATCCCACCGGAACATTTGTTATTCCGATGACACAGCCATTTGCTCTTTTTGTAAAAAATGTTTTTGAAAGACAGTCATATCCCGACCTTCATAAATATCCAGAATTGTGGCAGGCACTCGTAAGACCAGTGTCATTCAATGGTTCTCCTTTAAGGTCTTATGACGTTGCTGGTTGGACATTGCCATTACAAATGGGTGTTAAAGCAATCTCTGCTGGAACACAACTCTCAGAGAACATCTTACTTACCAAAGTCGAAATCTCCCAACCAAAACAATTTCCCATCACAGGTTCAGATGAATTCTGTTATATCATTACTCATAATTTCAACAATTGCTTTATTGTTATTAACAGAATTTTAAAAAATAAAGGAAAGGTCTTTTGGACAAAAAATTCATTTTTCGAATCAGGTAAAGAATATTCTTCAGGAACTATCATAATCCCAAAGAATAACATTCCAAGAAATTACATAGAATCAATTGCAAAAGACCTTTTTATCCCAATAATAGGAATAAAAAATAAACCTAATGTTGAAATGAATGAAATAAAGATGCCTAATATTGGATTATATAAATCATTTGTGGCAAATGTAGATGAGGGTTGGACAAGGTGGTTATTTGAACAATATGAAATTCCATTTATAAATATACATAACTCTGAAATTAAATCTGGTAATCTAAATGAAAGATTTTCGGTTATAGTATTCCCAAGTCAAAGCCCATCGTCAATAATCGAGGGGCATAAGGAAGGAACTATGCCGCCACAATATGTCGGTGGAATCGGTGAAATTGGAATTAATAATCTCAAAGATTTTGCCAAAAATGGTGGGAAAATTATAACTCTAAATTCCTCCTGTAATCTTCCAATTGACACCTTCGATATTCCTGTAAAAAATATCCTCAAACAAATTAAACCAGAAGAATTTTTTTGTACTGGTTCTATTCTAAAAATTAAATTTGACACAAAAAATCCAATTGCTTACGGAATGACGGAAGATGGTTATGGAATGTTTTATGAAAGCCCCGTTTTCGAAATTATCCCAACATTTAAAAAAGACTCAAAACCAGTCGTAATAGGAAGTTATCCTAATGAAACTTTACTTCTTAGTGGATACATAAACGGTGAAAAAATAATTAAACAAAAGGCATCTGTAATTGAAGTCCCCTATGGAAAAGGGAAAATAATTCTTATTGGCTTTCCTGCACAATATAGAGGTCAATCATACGGAACATTCAAACTACTTTTTAATTCTCTATATTACTAAATTTTATATTCGATTTTAAGAAGTCAAAAATAAATAAAAAAACTTAAGTTTTAAAACAAGCGTCTCTTTCTCTTAAGAAAGAATCAATTTCTGCTCTAAAAGGTGCGGACGTTTGAGCACCCAATTTTGTTACTGATAGTGCGGCTGCAGCATTTGAAAATCTAATTGCATCTTTTAACGACATATTTTCTGAAAGTGCAACTGCTAAAACTCCATTGAATACATCACCGGCGGCTGTTGTGTCAACTGGTTTAACATCAAAACTTGGTATAATACCTTTAAAATCCTTATTAATAACATACACTCCACGCTTCCCAATCGTAATTAAAACAGTTTTAATCCCCTTTTCTAAAAGCATATTTCCTGCCTTTTCAATGCTCTTTTCATCTTCAATTTTGATACCAGTTAAAATCTCCACTTCAGTTTCGTTTGGTGTAATTATGTCAATTTTTTTAAGCAAATCGTCATCAAGTGGTTGAGCAGGTGCAGGATTTAAAATCACACTAACTTTATTTTCATAAGCAACTTCAACAGCAGTTCTTACGGTTTCAATTGGAATTTCAAGTTGAATGAGCATAATTAAAGATTCAGCCATTACATCACTTGCCTTTTTTATATCATCCGGAGAAAGATTAGCATTTGAACCGGGAGCAACTGCTATACTATTTTCCCCTTTCTTATCAACAAATATTAAAGCAACGCCGGAAGGAGCATTCTTATCAGGAATGATATAATTGACATTTATACCATCTTGAATGAATCCTTTCACTGCTTTTTCTCCAAAAATATCGTCGCCCACACGTGCAATAAAAATCACATTTCCACCAGCACGAGCAGCACTAACGGCTTGATTTGCACCTTTTCCTCCAGGTGCAATAGAAAACTCACCACCCAAAATTGTTTCTCCCGGTTTTGGGATATGGTCCAATTTAATAATCATATCTGTATTAGAACTGCCAACAACGACTATATTTTTACTCATTATTTATATTCCTTAAATTTACCTTTAAAAGAGTGATTTATACTTTTTACATAACTCTTGCTATGATAATAAGTGCAAGACCAATTATATATGAAATGAACATTAACACTAAAAGTTTATTAGTTTCTTTAGATGCTTCTTTAAATTCTTTCCAAATAAACACTCCCCAAAACGCAGCAATCATAGTTGCTCCTTGTCCTAAACCATAAGATATTGCAAATCCTGCGATACCAGAAGCAATAATACTAAAAGACATTCCAATACTCCATATTATCCCTCCAAGAATACCGATTGAATGTAATTTTAAACTTCCTTTAGTAAAATAATCACGGAAAGGAACAGGTTTACCCACAAATGGTTTTTTCATTACTATACTATTCCATACGAAATTAGAAAGCAAAAGCCCAATAGAAAAAATTAGCACCGCCGAGTATGGACCAAGTTTTCCTGGCTCAAGATTAACA
>CAZBIT010000030.1:4185-11482 GCA_964491835.1 uncultured bacterium | reverse complement strand
TTTCAGCAATTGATTCTGCAATAACTTTTCCATTATCCTTATAAAATGCTATAATAGTTGGTCCGGAACCACTCAAATAAACGCCAAGTGCGCCCTTTTTCACTCCAATTTTGAGCGCATCGTCAAATCCAGGGACAAAAATTTTTCTGTAAGTTTGATGTAGTTTATCGCTGAAATAATATTTCATATTGTCAAAATCAGAAACATAAAAACTATTTACAAGCAATGCGACTCTCTGAACATTAAACACCGCATCTTTAAAACTGACACGTTTGGGCAAAATTGCTCGTGCCTTTTTTGTGGAAACATTAATTTCTGGTATAACCGCAATAAGTTTTATCTGTTTGGAAAGATTTATTTTACTGAATATAACTTTATCTTTTAACAAACAACTTGCAATTAAACCACCAAAAAGTGAAGGGGTAACATTGTCGGGATGTCCTTCAATTGACGTAGCAATACTTAAAAGTTCATTATCTGAAATTTTCTTTTTAGCCATTTCTCTTGCTAATAAGAGTCCCCCAACGATTGCTGCTCCACTACTACCCAGTCCCTTTTTTAAAGGGATTTCATTTTTCAACGATAATTTTACAGGTAAGATGTCTTCGTTTATACATTGAAAATATTTTTTATAAGATTGATAAACAAGATTTTTACTATTTTTTTCAATTTCCTTTTCACCTTTTCCTGAAACAGTTATATATAGTTTATCAGATGGTTCCGCTTTGATATGTAAAAAAAGATTTATGGCAAGACCTAATGTATCAAAACCTGGACCGAGATTTGACGTGGAACCTGGAATTTTCAGTATTATTTTTTTTACCTTTTTTATGTTTATTGTGTGCCCCATTCTAATACTTCAACCTTTACTAACGTTGTTCCTTCTAAAACGAATCCTAATTCCTTTGCAGCACCGTAGGAAAGGTCGATAATTCTTTCCTGTTCCTTAACAAATGGACCCCTGTCATTTATTCGTAAAATAACTGACTTATTATTCTTTAAATTCGTAACCTTCACAACTGTGCCAAGGGGATAATCTCTGTGTGCTGCAGAAATTTTATACATATCAAAAATTTCGCCTGAAGCAGTTTTTCTTCCGTGGAATTCTTCACTATAATAAGAAGCAATTCCTATTTGTGTTTCTAAATATTTCGTTTTTATTTCAACTGGCTCCGTTCTGAATCTTGGAGCAACCGAACAGCCAGTCAAAACAAAAACCAATGTAATTATAACGAGTTTTACTTTCAAAATACCTGTCTTTAAAAAGTTTTAAAATAAAATTCAAACTATGATGGTGCCAATAATGTCGCGAACTTTCTTCACATTATTATTTTCAAGATATTTCCTAATACCTTCAATAATTTTTATAGGAGCAAGCGGGTCAAGAAAAGTTGCGGTGCCAACTTCTACAGCACAAGCACCCGTGATTAAAAATTCTAATGCATCTTCACTCGTTACAATGCCACCAATTCCAATAACAGGGATGTCAAGTTTAGAACATACTTCATACACCTTCGCAAGGGCTAATGGCTTTATGCAGGGACCTGTAAGACCGCCGATAATATTTTTTATTTTTGGCTTACGCAATTCAACGTCAACTGCCATTCCAATAAAACTGTTTACAAGCGAGACACAATCCGCTCCTGCACCCATAACTGATTCTGCGATTTCGCTCACGGACGTAACGTTTGGAGTTAATTTCGCTATTAGAAGTTTTGATGTCAGTTTCCTAATCTCCTTGATTAAACTTTTACTCAAGTTTCTATCGATACCGAAGTATATTCCACCTTTTTCGGTATTAGGACAGGAAATATTTATTTCATATCCATCTGTAGAAGAATTTTTTTCTATATACTCAACCACATCACAATAATCTTTAACGGATTCGCCCGCAACGCTGACAATTACTTTGGTGTTAAGTGATTTATAAAGTGGTATCTTTTCGTTTACAAACCTTTTTACGCCAATATTTGCAAGCCCGATAGAATTAATCATTCCAGCAGTTGTTTCTACGATTCGAGGAGGCGGATTACCCCTTCTTGGATTGAAGGTAATTGATTTAGTGATAATTCCCCCTAACTCATTTACATCAAATATTGAACTGAGTTCATCACCATATCCGAACGTTCCCGATGCGGTCAGAACAGGATTTTTAAAAACTACATCGCCTATTTGGACTGACATATCCATCATCTAAAAATCAATCCTCCCATATAATTTCGTCGGGATTAAAAACAGGACCATCTTTACAGGTTAATTTATATTCAAAATCATTATTGGTCTTAACCTTAATAGCGCAACCTTGACAAAGACCGATTCCACATGCCATCTGGGTTTCCAAAGAAATTTGATGTCTTACATCTAATTTTCTAAACATTAAACTGACTTTTTTCAACATAGCATTTGGTCCACAAGAAAAAACTGATGATTTTTTTTCGAACATTCCTGATTCTATATCTCCAATTAGCAAGTCGGAAATTAATCCCTTTTTGCCAGCACTTCCATCTTCAGTTGAAATAATTAGATTTTTGCACGACTTTTGAAGTTCATCACCAAAAAAAACTCCATCTTTTGATTTTGCACCATAGTAAAACGAAATATTCTTGTTCTCATTTTTCAAAACATCCACCATAAAAAAAAGTGGAGGAAATCCAATCCCTCCACCTATCAGAATAAAGTTTTTGCATTCTTCATTATATTTAAATCCATTTCCTAATGGTCCAATAACCTTAATGAATTCTCCAACTCTTTTTTCGGATAATAATTTTGTTCCTTTCCCTACGATCTTAAAGACAATTTCAATGATTCCTTCTATCGGGAGAGTCCGTAAAATGCTGAATGGCCTCCTCAAAAGAGGATTATAATTTTCATTTATTCTCACCATAACAAATTGTCCAGGACTGCAAACCTTTGCTATCTCTGGACATTTTATACCAGAATGAAAGACATTTTGGGTTAATCTATTTAGGTATTTTATTTCACCATTGATATCATAAAAGCCCATTAAACACCCTAATTCTTCGAATATTATCTTGTCTTTTAAGATAAAATGTTAAATTAAAGCAATTTCGATGAATCTAAACTAATTTACTTCTCTTTAATTTCTTTTTTCTTTTCAATTTCCTTCTGCAATATTTCTTTTTGAGAAGATTTCTTTTCACCTTCATTGATTTCACTCACATTTTTATCTTTGCCATTAGAAATTGTGCTTTTATCTTCAGCTTTTTGTTCACCCTCCTTTAAATTGGTTGCTTCTTTTTCCTTTTTTAATTGTTCTTGTTTCTTCTTTTCTTCATCCGCTTTTTTATTTTCATATTCCATAACTTTTAATACAATGAGTTTTGCAAATTCTGATTCAGGGTAATTTTCAACAAGTTTTTTATATTCATCGATAGCTTTATCTATATTTAACTCTTCATTTTCATAATGCCAGCCAACTACATATATACATTTAGGAGAAAATTCAAAGTCAGGAAAATCAGTTGAGATTTTTGTATATTTTTCAATAGCACTATCTAATTGTTTTTTATCAAAGTATAGTTCTTCGGCATTAAGGAATTCCATTATAAGGCTATCTTTCAATAGCACAATTTTAGGAAGACCAAGTTTTTCCCGAGCGGCATTAGAAAAATCACTTTGGGAATACTCATCCACTAATTTTTCTAAAAACTTTTTTGCCTCATTAGGATTGTTTAACTTATTAGAGTAAATATCATATAGTTGAAGAAGAGACTTTGGTGCAAATGTGCTCTCTTGAAAATTACTAATAATCTCATTGAAATAATAAAGTGCAGAGTCAACTTGTCCCACTTTATCCAGAAAAATTTCACCCAATAGATATCTATTCTTTGCCCTTTCTTCTATTCTTTTAAATTTTTCTAATTTTGTTTTTTTACTAATTGTGATAACAGTATCGTTTGGAACTTTCTCCTCTATCTTTTCTTTATTTTCTAATGCAATACTATCTTTAATAGCATTTATTGTATTAATATCATTTATCATTCTCAAAGCTTTTTTTGAGGATTCAGCAGTTTGAAACATATCCGTTGATTTTTTAAAATATTCATAACCCTTTTTAAAATCAAGAAATTCCTTATAATAAATCAATCCGATATTGTAATACGCCTCTGAAGCATAGGGAGTTTTTGTGTAAATATTTCCTATATCTTCATAAATACTAATTGCCTCTTCAAATTTTTTTTCGCTATTTAAACAATTGGCGGTTTCTATTCTGAGTTCTGGAAAATGGTTAACATTCTTCCCATCGTTTAAAAGAACCTTAAAAATGCTGATGGCATCATCGTAATTACCAAGATTTTTCTTACTAATACTATATTTAAATTCTGCCTGATATTTTTGTTCTTGAGTTACGTAAAAATCACGTGCCTTATAAAAACTTTCAGAAGCATTTTTATAATCTAATAACTTGAAATAGCATTCACCTATTTTTAACTGTGCTTCTGCCTTCAGTTCTTTATTACCAATATTATTAACTAAGTTTTTATATTCTTCAACTGCCAGGTCGTATTTCTCTTGAATATACAATATTTCAGCAAGTCCAAGCATTGCTTCATCTTTTACATTTTTTTTTGCATCAGAATTAATAATCTCACTAAACATCTTTTCTGCATTTGAAAAACTTTTCAACTCCAAATACGTTTTTGCCCACCAAAATTTTGTTTCAGGAACAAACTCACTTTCTGGGAAAATGGTAATAAGTTCTTCAAATTTTTTGCCTGCTTCTAAATACTCTTGCTTGTAATAAAATGACCGTCCGAGTATATATAAACAATCATCAACCCATTTACTTGTTGGGTATAATTCTAATAGTTTAGAACCTTTTTCAATACACTTATCAAAGTTGTTCAAAACCACAGTTGAAACAGGCGGTCTTTGAGCGGATACCGATGGATACGTTGTAGTTGAACTTTGATATTGTTGGATATTGCTTCGTTGCGGTGTTCTTTTTTCTTGCTCTATTGCCTTTAATCCTTCATTGAAATATTTCTTCGTAATATAAAAAGTATTAAAATATGCACAACTGCAATAACTTAAAAAGGAATACAAAAGAAAAGAATATATAAAAACACGTTTCATAGTTTTAATTTTTTATTATTTCAATAATCTTCGGTAAAAATACTCCTGCTTGTCCTTCCAATATTTCATCCATCATATATGAAATTGTGGTTTTTTCCTTATTAATTTCCACGAGATATGCATCATTTTCTTTTGCAATTATCGGAAAGGAAGCCACCGGATAGACATTTCCAGAAGTTCCTATGACAAAAAGTAATTGACAATCTTTTAAAAGTTTATAAGAGTCCATCAAAAGATTTTCAGAAATTAATTCTCCGAACCAAACCACATTTGGACGAATCATTCCACCACATTCACATTTTGGAATACTTACGACTTTTTCCTGAATTGGCACGTCATAATGTATTTTATCACATTCTATACATTTACTGTGCATTATGTTGCCGTGAATTTCTATCACATTTTTGTTTCCTGCTTTATGATGAAGACCATCTACATTTTGAGTAATAATGAAAAATTTTTCAAATAAATTTTCCATTTCATATAAAGCATAATGACCGGGATTGGGATTTACTTCTGATATTAATTTCTTCCTATAATTATACCACTCCCAGACGAGAACAGGATTTTTAATAAAAGCATCGAAGTTTGCAAGTTCCTCAGGTCTATACTTTTCCCATAATCCACCTTTTCCCCTGAAGGTTGGAACGCCACTTTCCTGTGAAATCCCTGCACCACAAATTGCAACCACATTTTTCGATGACTTTAATAATGACTTTAGTTTATCCGAAAATTCCATTATATCTGTCTATTTTTCAAAAATATAAAAAAATCCTTATTCAATTTCAAGACAATTATCATATAAGACTGCTGAAAAAGAGATTATTAAATTGCTCCGAAGTTTTGGAACTCATCATAATGACCTGAAAAATCTATTCTATTTCAAGTTTGACTAATCAGAATCTAAGGATTCTGAATCATTTTTTGAACCTTTTATGTATTTCATTCATAAAATTTCTAAAATTTAATTTTATATGAAACATTTAAAAAAAATTTAAGTTTAATAAAATGTATTGTAAATCATAAATTTTTGTAATATATTAATATTAATTTAATAAATGGCATAATAAACTTTCAAGGAGGATAAATGCCACAAGTAAATAAACTTGCACCGGCGGACGTTTTAAGTTTTACTTTTAATTATACACGTAGTGCAATGAAAAAGGGTGGTTTTCGTTCCAGGCAGGAAGTAGCACAATTGAGAACACAAGAACTTAAATTAACTCCACAGAATGTTGGTGATTTCGCAAAGAGAATTAGCATCCAAGCTCAGTTTTCAAAAACACAACAACAAAGATTTATTGATATATTCTCTTAATCTTTAAGAAATTATTCATCTTAATGTAAGTTTATAAACATTAAGTGAGGATTTTTCACAGTCCAATTTTCTGAAAATTAATAAAATACCCCTTATGATGTACCTGTAATCAAAAGGGGTATTTTTATTATTAAAAATGATAAATACTTTTTTTACCTTTTTTCTCTTCTTGAGGAGGAATTACCATTTCTATTTTGTGGTGCGTTTGTTTCAGGGCTTCTTGCATTCGGGGAAGGAGAATACCCACCTTTGCCATAATAATTAAACTCAGAATATCTTGGAGTTGAGTATCTATTTGGGACTACATATTCTCTTCTTGTTTGAAAATTATTCCTATAAGAATTTCCATAATGGTTAATAATCTCTTTTCTAAAATCAGAAAAATCTCTTATATTTTGAATTCTTATTTGTGGGCTGAATCTTTTTGTTCTTCCATTCCCTTGTGATCTCCCAGAAGAACCTGAACTTCCACTTGAACCCCTTCTTGAACTTCCTCTATCAGAATTGCCACTTCTAATTGAAGGTTTTGGTGAAGAACTTGATGGTTTATCTCTGGTTACACTTTTGTCGGGCTTCCCTTGTTTATCACTATCTCTAATTACTCTTCTACCACTATTTGAATCTGTTTTTTCACCATTTTTAGGTAAAGATTTCGCATTCTTGTCAGAATTTGCATTAACTTCACTTGACTCTCTAACGGTGCGTTTAGAATTGTATGATTCTCGATAACTTTCCCTTTCCCCAAACTCTCTCTTTTTATAAACCTTCGGGGTGCCATAGTCATAATAATAAGGATTATTAAAATTATATGCATAATATGGATAGGAAGCATGTCCATAATAGGAAGAATAAGGATATATTCCATACCAGGGATAATAATAA
>CAZBIT010000030.1:0-4085 GCA_964491835.1 uncultured bacterium | reverse complement strand
AAGGATAATCCCATACGTGAAAATAAACACTATACCGAGGATAAAGATTATGCCTGTACCACCAGGGGTTCCATCCAAAATCCCAATCAAAAAATGGGTCGTAATAATAATTATAAATATGCGTTTCGTATTTCGCATCTGAATCAGTAGAATTTTCGCCATTATTTAAATATTCTTCATTTTCATTAGCATTTTCAGAATCCTTATCTTTTTCCTTAACTACAACAACTTCTTCTTTGACCGTTAACGGGGGATGGACAATCGTATAACAACTAAAGCTAAAAAATAAACTTAGAAGAATAACCAAAGATAGTAAAGATATTTTTTTGTAATTTCTCATTTTTCCTCTAAAATTTTTTTAACTTTTATCCCTCCATTATAATATACAAATAAGAAGTCAAAAATATTCCATTTTTTTAACTTTCTTTAAAATTAATTTAGTTTTAAGAAAAGTAGGTCAAAAAATTTAAAATTACAATTCAATAATTTTTGTTGCCATTGAAATTGTGTCAAGTATGGCAACGGTTGCCTTTCCAGTGAGCCAGGCGCAGGATTCACCTGGATTTATAACAATTGTTTCACCTTTTTCTATAACGGGATTATGTGAGTGGCCATAAATGATTACATTATAATAATTGCACTTTTTTAATGCGTTAAGGTTAAGCGGTTCATGCATTACAATAAACTTCTTATCATCTAAAGTTAATTCAATTGGTGGAACTTGAATGTCAAAAACCTTACTTAAACCCAATCTTTCACCATCATTATTTCCAAAAACCGCAGTCATTTTTGAGTTAAGATTTTTAAACTCACTTATGGTAAATGGTGCAACTATATCTCCTGCGTGAATAACTAAATCAACAAATTCACCATTAAAACACTCAACTGCTTTTATTATATTTTCTTTATGGTCATGACTATCTGAAATGATTCCAATTTTCATTTTCTTCTCTTATAATTTAAAATTATTGTCAAAATTTACATACAGAGAACACAGAGAAAATACTTAATGTCAATGCATCCTCTATGTTATGTTTTATTTTCAAGTTTAAAATACATAATGTTATGTCCTTAAAAGGATATTTTACCTTTACCTTTTTCAAGGACAATCAATGCCACAAATCCTGTTAAAAAGCCAGTAATTGGAGATAAAAAAAAGAAAAAGGGGATAAGATTAAAGATTTCCAATTTTTTTATAATTAGAAAATAATAAATCAATAGTTGGGTGATATTATAAGCAAAAGCACCCCCAATACTAACACCAATGGGACTGAAAACGTCTTTAAAAAGTAATTTCACAAAACCCATTACTAAAACCGCCATAATTCCACTTCCAATAGCAACAAAAAAAAGTGGATTAAAAAACATACCCACAATTAAACTTCCAATTATAATTCTGAATATTGTTACTATTAAAGAATCTTTTATACCGTATATGTAGAGAGCAATTATGGATACGATATTCGCAATTCCAAGTTTCATAAACGGAACTGGAAGTGGAATAAAACTTTCAATAACAAACAAAACTAAGCCAATAGAAATAAGTAGTGATAATTTTGCTAATTTGATTGCTGTCATTCGTTAAGTATTTGATAGTTATCGAGTTATAAATTCAAACTTATTTTCTTCTTCACCTTTAATTCTAATTATTAAACGATTTGGAATACAAACTATAACGTCGTTCACTTTGTTTTTTCTACCCATTTTAATACATAGTTTTTGAGGGCATTTACTTTCTGAAACGAAAACATAACCATTCTCAATGTTAATTTTCATATCACTATACTGCCCTTTTAAATTAATTATAGTATTTTTGTTTAAATCATATATTCCATAAGTTTTCCCAGATAATTCTACTATTACTTTTTTATTTTTATATTTATTACCGTAAAGATAATATGAAGAAATTACACCCGCTAATATCAATAATACAATAAGAATAAAATCAGCAATTTTAATTTTTTTTAAGATATAATGCATAATGATTAATTAACATAATTTCTATGAAAAATTCAGAAGAAGATAGATTCGTATAGTTTTGGATTTCGTTAAAAGGGATGATATATTTAATTGATTCAATGTATGCATTTTCATCCGATACAATATTAATATAAATAATTACTTTTAATTTTTTCCGACTATTTTTTTATAAATATAACAATTTTTTTTTAAAAGTCAATTATTAGAAATACGTAATTTTGAGTAAAAATGTCCGGTTTCCCTCCTAATATGGATTGGAGTTTTTAGAAAAGAAACAGAATCAATTCTATTTTTCAACCGAAATTATACCCGATTTAAAAGGAATAGATTCACAATACGGGTATTTAAAGAGGTTTTTGTTTTATGTGAATGAAGATTTTAATTTAAATATCTTCTTCATCCTCTCTTTGTTCATGAGAAAGACATCTGCATGTTCTTTCACTTTCAATTTCAACAAAGGGTTGCCCGTGTGTGCATATATGATTTATTTTATTATTATAAACACAAGTTTCATCAAAACAAATTAATTCTATTTCCTGAACCATTTACATCTCCCCAAAATAATTATAAATAATAATAAATATTTTAATTGTTATAGAATATAATAACATTATATTAAAAAATCAATAAAATTTTTTATTAAATATAAAAAAAGAATAAAATTTCTTGACAATTATGTATAAAAGTATTATTTTAAATAACATGAGCATGGGGAAAAAAATAAGAGAATTAAGGAAAAAAGCAGGACTTACTCTTCAAGAACTGGCGGATAAGACAGGACTATATAAATCTAATTTAAGTGATATTGAAAACGAAAAGAGATTTAAACCAAACGTGAGAACGCTTGAAAAGATGGCAAAGGCGTTAAATTGTGAGGTAGGTGATTTTTTTGGTAGGTCTATTGATAAAGAAGAAGAAATAACCAGAGGTTTGAAAGAACTTCTTAATGACGAGAGGTCGATGACCCTTCTTAAAATTTCCGACGAAGAAGTAGAATGGATGAAGTCAATTAGGTTTAGTCCTAATAAACTGCCCACGAAAGATACATACATTGATATACTTTATATATATAGAAAAGTTAGTGGGCTGGAGAATTGATTTTTTATTTTCCTTTTATGACCTTAACGTTCTTCATCATTATTTCTTTTATAGGTTTATTATTATCTGGATTAGTTGGTGCATTAACGATTTTATCTGCCACGTCCATTCCTTCGATTACTTCTCCAAAGATTGAGTATTGTCCATCAAGATAAGGTGCATCGGCGACGCATATAAAGAATTGACTTCCTGCACTATTGATATTATCTCCCCTTCTTGCGGCGGATACTATTCCTCTTTTGTGATTTTTACCGCTGAACTCTGCATTTATGAAATATCCAGGGTTTCCTGTTCCATCGTTATTTGGGTCGTCATCACGGGATAAAATATCTCCTCCCTGTATCATAAAATTGGGTACAACTCTATGAAATATAGTCCCATTGTAAAATCCACTGTTTGCGAGCATTTTAAAACTTGCACAGTGAATTGGAGCAACATCGGGATAAAATTTGAATTTTATAGTTCCCATATTAGTTTCTATTACTGCTGTTTCATCTGATTCAGCAGGTTGAGGAGTGAGTTTTCTAATGTCCATCAATATTTTCGTCAGTTCTGCCTTTGAAATGGGATTTTGAGGTGTTTGAACTTTATTTTTTTTCTGACAATAAAAGGAACCAGTTAATATAAACGTTGATATTATTAATGTAAATATCGTCTTCATAATTTTATCTCCAATTTTCTGGTTTCCAAATATGTAAGTTTTAATTTAGATATAATGAAAGGTTTAATTATTTATAAATAATCTGAATTTATTTTCGTTCAATATAATATTGATTGGCATTAGGAATCAATGGATGTGTTGATGATGTATTAAAGCTGCTCATATAATAAAATAGTAGAATATATTTTTATATATTAGTTATTAAAAATATATAAAATAAAATATATAATAAATTAAAATATAAAATATAAAATAATAGTAAATAATAAAATGTCAAATGCGAATTACAATGGAAGAGTTGGTAACAATACAACTAATACTAGATATTTTATTGAGGGACAACCAA
>CAZBIT010000029.1:0-11554 GCA_964491835.1 uncultured bacterium | reverse complement strand
TGTAAGAAGTTTTGGTTGATTTATAAATTAACTTTAATAAAAAATTAGTTTAAATTTCAAATAGTTCTTAAAAGGGATTGGACATGACACAACAATTCGTGATACACCTGGCTCGCGAAGCGATTTATTATACAATGCTTGTTTCGGCGCCTATGCTTGGACTTTCACTTATCGTGGGTCTTATAATTAGTATATTCCAAGCGGTAACTTCAATAAATGAGATGACTTTGACGTTTATTCCTAAAATCATTGTTATACTTGTTGCAATGGTCGTATTTGCCCCTTGGATGATGAAGATTTTATTAACATTTACGATTAGTTTAATTTCAAATATACCATTAGTTTCACATTGAGTAATTTAAAATGAACGTTACATTTCATCAATTTATTTTATTTTTTATAATTTTTGTCCGTATTGCGACGATAGTGGTGACAGTTCCGTTTTTTGGATTTGAAGCGGTTCCGCTTCACGTCAAAGCCGGTTTGTCTGCTTTATTAAGCATTTTGATTTTTCCTTTTGTTGACAATGTTGGAGTCAGGATTCCAACTGAATTTGTCCCTTTTGTCATTATGATAATGAATGAGGTTATCATTGGGATGGTTATAGGGTTTGCAGCCAACATTTTATTCGTTGGTGTTAGATTTGCAGGTGAACTTATAGGACTTAATATGGGGCTTGGTATCGCAAATATTATTGACCCGCTTTCAGGTGAGGAAGTATCAATAATTGGTCAGTTAGAATATCTTCTTGCTATATTATTATTTCTTTGCATCAACGGTCATCATTTTCTTATACAGGCGTTAAAATTAAGTTTTGACATAATCCCAGTTACAAAAACTCTTTATTCCGCAATTACAGTGGAAAAACTTATATCTATGAGCGGAGAGATTTTCACAGTTGCAGTCAAAGTGGGAAGCACAACACTTGGAGCTTTATTCGTTACAAGTTTTATAATGGCAATATTAGCGAGGACGGTTCCCCAGATGAACATATTTATCGTCGGTTTCCCTGTAACAATATCCGTTGGATTCGTTATGATTTTAGTTTCGTTGCCATTTTTTGTTTATATATTCAACAAGTTTTATTATGTGTTTGAAAGAGATATAATTGAATTAATGAAGATTATTAAATAATCACTTTCTTAATAAAATAAAGTAAAAATTTAGGAAAAAAATTACTATTAAAAAATGCCAGAAGAAAACCAACAAGAACGAACTGAAATAGCAACACCACGGCGGAGAGAAGAGGCAAGGAAAAAGGGCCAGGTTCCTAAAAGTATTGAAATAAATACAGCAGTTATTTTATTCATTACGCTTATCTTTATTTATTTTTATGGAAATTATTTCATAAATAAGTCATTGTATTATGCTAAGGTTGTATTTGAAAATATGGAGACTACTTCTATTAATGCTGATAATATTTCGAGATATACTATGCTTATTTTTCAAAAGGTTATAATATTATTGGGTCCGATTATTGCGGTAATGCTTGGAATTGGACTTCTTGTGAATTTTGCACAGGTTGGGGTTTATTTTACTGTTGAACCAATTTTACCGAAATGGAATAAAGTTGACCCATTTGCTGGCTTTAGAAGAATATTCCTTTCGAAAAGGTCTTTGGTTGAGTTAATTAAAGGAATCTTGAAGATAATTATTATAGGGTATATTGGATATTCGTCGGTTAAAGGTATTGTTGAAAATTATATTGTATTGATGGATAAAGACGTTTATCATATTTTTTCATTTATCACTCATTCAACTTTTATGATTGGTATAAAGATTGCCATTGCTTTGTTAATTTTAGCGGCATTTGATTATTTTTTCCAATGGCATGACTATGAACAGAGTATAAAAATGACGAAATTTGAGGTAAGGGAAGAATTGAAACAGATGGAAGGAGACCCATTAATTAAGGCGAGAATCAGAAGCATTCAAAGAGAGATGGCACGAAGGAGAATGATGCGTGAAGTTCCTAAAGCAGATGTTGTCATTACAAACCCAACTTTTATAGCAGTTGCTTTAAAATATGATATAAAAATTATGTCTGCACCTACCGTGGTGGCTAAAGGTGAAAGGTTAATTGCTGAAAAAATAAGAGAGATTGCTATTGAAAATGAAGTTCCAATAGTAGAGAATAAGCCGCTTGCTCAAGCTCTTTATAAATCCTGTGATGTTGGAGATGAAATTCCTGAACAATTTTTCTATGCAGTTGCAGAAGTACTCGCATATATCTATAGGTTAAAAAGAAAGAAAATAGGTTTATAATATTATTATGGTGAGTAAAGAGAAATAAAGTTTTTAAATAAAATATATTTTTCAATCTTATATTAATAAAAGATATGCCAGAAGATAGAACGACAAATCCAGTATTACAAGCGATTATTAAAAGCAGTGATATTATACTTGCCATCAGTATGATTTTAATAATTACGCTAATGGTAATACCCCTGCCTACGTGGACACTGGACATATTTCTTACGATGAGCATATCATTTTCTCTTATTGTATTGATGATAACTATGTATATAGTGAGACCACTGGATTTGGCTGTTTTTCCTGGAATACTTTTAATATTAACACTTTTCCGTTTGTCATTAAACGTTGCGTCAACTCGATTGATTCTGAGTCAGGCATATGCGGGAAAGGTTATTCAGGCTTTTGGGACGTTCGTAGTTAAAGGAAATTACGTTGTTGGATTCATAATATTTTTAATACTCGTTATTATAAACTTTTTAGTTATCGTGAAAGGTTCTGGAAGAATTGCAGAAGTTGCGGCAAGATTTACGTTGGACGCGATGCCTGGAAAACAAATGGCGATTGATGCCGACCTTAATGCTGGCATTATAAACGAGTCAGAGGCACGCTCAAGAAGGGCAGAAATCTCACGTGAGGCAGAATTTTATGGAGCGATGGACGGTGCCAGTAAGTTTGTTCGAGGAGATGCCATTGCGGGTTTGATTATAAACGGCATCAACATAGTTGGCGGATTAGTAATTGGAGTCGCTCAACTTGGTATGTCATTTTCTGATGCAGTTCAAACATATACTTTACTTACTATTGGTGATGGTCTTGTTACTCAAATTCCTGCTTTGATTGTTTCAACTTCGGCAGGTATTATAGTTACAAGAGCGGCAACGGAAGAAAATCTTGGAAAAGACCTTCAGAAGCAGATATTTGCACAGCCAAAAGCATTGTTTATTGCATCAGGTGCACTGTTATTCTTTGGAATTACACCCGGTCTTCCTTTAGTTCCATTTCTCTTATTATCTGCATTGGTCGGTTTTATGGGATATTTGAGTTTACAGGCAGAAAAAGAAAAAAAGAAGGTTATTAAAGAAGAGGAAGTTGCACCTCCAGAAGCGGAGGAAAAAATAGAGAGTTATTTACAAGTTGACCCAATGGAACTTGAAATTGGCTATGGTCTTATACCACTTGTTGACGTTGAACAGAATGGAGACCTTTTAACTCGAATAACTACAATGCGGAAGCAGCTCGCACTTGAAATAGGCATAATTGTACCGCCGATAAGAATTAGAGATAACATTCAATTAGGTGCTAATGACTATGTAATAAAGATTAGGGGTGTTGAGGTTGCAAAAGGCCAGGTTATAATAGGTCAACTTCTCGCAATGAATCCCGGAACCGCAACCGAAAAATTAGAAGGTAAAGAGACAATCGAACCTGCTTTTGGACTTCCTGCATACTGGATAAGTGAATCACAAAAAGAGAAAGCCGAACTTGCTGGATACACAGTGGTTGAACCATCGGCAGTAGTGGCAACTCATCTTATGGAAGTTATTAAATCCAATGCTGATAAACTTCTTGGAAGACAGGATACTCAGGTGTTAATCAATAATGTGAAAAGTAGTTATCCTACTGTCGTTGATGAGTTAATTCCTGGGCTTTTTTCAATAGGACAGGTTCAGAAAGTATTGCAGAATTTATTAAGAGAGAGAATTCCAATAAGAGACCTTGTTACCATTCTTGAAGTGCTTGCGGATTATGCTACAACTATAAAAGACCCAGAAATTCTTACTGGTTTTGTGCGGCAAGCTTTGAGCAGTACAATAACTAAATTATATCAGACCGAGGAAGGTGTCATTCAGGCAATTACTGTTGACCCAAAAATAGAACAAATGTTTGATGAAGCCTTAAAACAAGCAAGGACAACAGGCACAAGATTTGCCATACCTCCAGATACTGTAAATAAAATCTATAAATCAATTTCAAAAAGGTCTGAAGGAGCTATATCACAAGGTTTTACTCCAATTATTATTTGTTCACCAAATTTTAGAGTGTATTTCAGGAAATTAATCGAAGCGATTTTTCCTAATGTTGTAGTATTATCATATAGCGAATTAACACCAACAATAAAAATTGAATCTTTGGGGAGGATAAGTTTAGAAAATGAAGATTAAAAGATTTTCAGCCCCGACACTGAAGGAAGCAGTGGACCAAATGAAGAAGGAACTTGGCAATAATGCAATTGTATTGGAGTCAAGAAAAGTGAAAAAAAATGGCGTATTCGATTTTTCGGAAAAAGAGGCAATGGAAGTCCTTGCTGCAGTGGGTGATGATAATAAAGGCGGAAAAGTTATTGAACCAAATCTTTCAAAAAGCGTGTTAGAAATTCAAAATTTAAAAAGCAATGAAAATTTAAAATTTCAGGAGATTGAATTCATTAAAGAAGAAATCTATGAAATAAAAAACACTATAATAAAAATTGCTGACTTTTTACGATATAAAAATTTACCCAGTTTACCTGAAAATCTTCTTCTTGTCTTAAAACAATTATTGGACTGTGACGTTGATGAGATGTTGGCAAAAAGACTTATTCAGGATGTTCATTTAAGTTTAAAGGATGATGAATATAATGACCTAAAACTTATACTGGGTGAAATTATTAATAAGATATCAAAAATTATAAAAACAGCAAATGACGTTGAGAAAGTTGGTACAACCGCAAAAATTGTTGCTTTTGTTGGACCAACTGGAGTGGGAAAGACGACTACTCTTACGAAACTTGCAACCAAAGCCAAATTGATAAATGGGGAAAATGTTTCAATAATATCTGCCGACACTTTTAGGATTGCAGCGGTCGAGCAACTGAGAACGTTTACGGAAATCGCTGAAATTCCATTTAAAGTCGTTTATTCGACTGACGATTTAAAGAAAGCGGTTTTACAATTTAATAATATGGAACAAATTTTTATAGATATTACCGGGAGAAGTCAAAAAGATAGTAAAAATCTTACGAGTATCAAAAATATGCTATCATCGGTTGAGCCAGGTGAAGTGCATTTGGTTTTGAGTGCTTGCACAAAATATAAGGATATTCTCGATATTTTGGAAAAATTTAAAACACTTTTTGTTAATCGTCTTATTTTTACAAAACTTGATGAGACCACAAGTCTTGGCGTGATTTTAAATGTGACTGAAAAAATAAAAAAGCCGATTTCATACATCACTTTTGGGCAGAATATTCCAGAAGATATAGCAAGAGCAGATTCAAGGAAACTTGCAAAAATGATATTAAGGAAAAATTTTATTTAATCAAATTTATCTTGTTTAAACGACAGTTAGTGAGTTATTTTAAATAAAATGTATCATTTAATATAATGAATATCAGATAGAAAGTAATTATTATAATTTTAAACTATGAAAATATTAATCCTCAAATTAGGACTCTTAATTTTTTCATTGCTATTTATAGCGGGAGTTTGGAGAAATATTCCAACAGCAACCTTAATATTTCGTTCTTTTGGTGTTTTTTTAGCTATTGAGACCCTTCTTGTCATTGTTGCGGTTGTATTTATAAAAATGACGGAAAAAATGAGGATTGAAATTGATTTTGAGGAAGAAGAAAAAACGGTAACGGAAGTAAAAGAGGAAAAAGTCAAGTCAGAAGAGTAAAGTAATTTATGTTTAGAATTGAATTACAAAAAGGATATAAAAATTAAGGAAGGATTAAAATGAGTTTTCAAATTGACCCATTATGGGAAATATATGAAAAGAATAGAGATTCAAAGACAAAGGAGCAATTAATAATAAAGTATATTTCATTGGTGAAGTATGTGGCGGGAAGGATGATGATATCCCTTCCTCCATCAGTAGAATTGGATGACCTTGAAAGTGCTGGAACGATGGGACTAATAGATGCTATTGATCGATTCGACCCCAGATATGGCGTTAAATTTGAAAGTTTTGCGATTCCAAGAATAAAGGGGGCTATTCTTGATGAGTTGAGAAAACTTGATTGGGTTCCTCGTTCTATACGGAGTAAGGCAAGAGAGCTTGAAAAAGCCATATATAAGTTAGAAAGTACAAAAGGGGGTCCTGTTACAGATGAGGAAATATCAAAGAGCCTTAACATATCTTTAGAAGAATATTTTGACCTACTTAAAGAGATTGGTTCTGCAAGTTTATTGTCTTTAGATGAATCTATTTTTAATGGGGAGGGTGGTAAAGCAAGCCTTCATGAAGTAATAGAAGATAAAGAAGCTGAAAATACTGTTGAAGAAATTAATAGAGAAGAGTTAAAAGAAATAATGATTAAAGCAATTGATGACCTTCCAGAAGTTGAAAGATTGGTTATAGCATTATATTATTATGAAGAGTTAACGCTTCAGGAAATAGGGCAGGTATTGCAATTATCAGAGTCAAGGATTTCACAAATTCATACTAAAACAATATTGACTCTAAAAGCGAAACTCAGAGAATCTATGAAAGCATAATTAAATGGATTTATAATATATGAGACCTGTCGATTTTCAAAATATAACGGCACAGACGCCAGGGGTTGAAAAAAGTCATCAGACAAAACCGCAACAACCTGAGTCAGAGCAGAGGCAACATACTTCTATCGTTCAACAGATGGAAGACCAAAAATTGAAAGAGACACAAGCTTCTCCACATACAAGAGAAGCTCGCATACAAATAGAAAAAGAAAAAGAAAGACAAGCAGACCTCTCTAAAAAAACGAAAAAGGAAAAGGAAGAAAAAAGGAAAGAACAGAAAAAGACAGGTAAACAAGATTTATTTCGTGGTAAGAATATAGATGTTGTTATTTAAGATGGATTCAAATATTAAAGGTTTTAATCAAGCAAGGAGAAGGAATTGAGTAATTCTGAAAATAGGGAATGGATAAAAAGAATTGCACAAAGAGTTCTTGGGCTTCCTCCACTTCCAACGTTAATTGCAAAATTAATTGAAATGATAGATAATCCGAGGACAAATGCAAGAAGTCTTGGAAAACTCATTTCTACCGACCAGGTGCTCACAGCAAGAATTCTAAAACTTGCAAACTCTTCTTTTTATGGTTTTCCAAGAAGAATTTCGACGGTTAATCTTTCGCTTGTTGTTCTTGGTTTTGATACATTAAAGAATTTATGTATCAGTGTTTCTATGAGAGAATGGTTTTCTGACAACGAAACGAGTGGGGATTTTGATATGAGCAGGTTCTGGGAACATTCAATTGCTTGTGGCATCGCAGCAAAAATGATTGCAAGAGAATGCGGATATATGATTAGCGGAGAAGTTTTCGTTGCAGGATTATTGCACGATATAGGGAAATTAGTCCTCAAACAGTATATAAAGCCAGAGTTTAAAGAAATAATAGATACCGTTAAAAAAGAAAATATACTATTTATTGAAGCGGAAAAAAGGATACTTGGCATTCATCATGGAACTATTGGAAGTTGGCTTGCAGATAAATGGAATCTTCCAAAACATCTTGTCGAAGCCATTGCTTATCATCATAATCCTCAAAATGCTGAAAAATATTATGTGCAAACTGCTATCGTCCATTTTGCAAATTATCTGACAAGGGCTGCAAAAATTGGATACTCTGGTGATAATGGAATATCAGAATTTGATATAAGTGTAGCAGAAAATTTTAAATTGAAAAGAAACAAAGATGGTTCCGTTAATATTGATTATTATGTTTTACAATTAAAAGAAGAAATTGAAAAGGCGGAAACATTTATTAATCTAATTCAAGGAAAAGAAACTTTAGAGTTAGATGAAAAAGTAATAAAAAATAAGAAGATTGCTTATGTTAATAAATGATTTTTATAAGCAATTAGAAAAAGAAAAAGATAATTTCTTTAAAGCAATAAAGTTAGTAAAGTATGGTGATAATACAGACCAGTTGAAAAAATTGAGAAGGTCTTTTATACATATCAATAATCTTTATCGTAAAATAATAAAAGAATTGGAAAAAATGATTTCAGAAAAAAAGAAAGATGAAAAGCAGTTAAAAGATTCTTTTGAAGAACTTTTATACATACAAAAATTATCAAAAACAATAAGATTTTCTAAAAGGATATCAGTAATATTGAAGACCTTAACTGATATAACCAAACAAGTTTTACCTGTTATTGAAAGCGATATTTTTATGTTTGACGAAAAGACCAATGATTATAAATCTTTGGTTTTCAAAGATAGACGTTCACCACTGTATAATGTGGTTAAAAATTATATCGAAGAAGGTATTGTAAATTGGGTCATAGAGGAAAAAAGGTCTGTCGTGGTTTCTGATATTGAGACAATTTATAATGAAGCAGAGAGCGGAACAGAAAGAAATTATGTTTTCGTTCCTTTGTTTGTTCTCAGTGAAGGTGTAGGTATATATATCATTTATACTTCTAAACCTAAAAATGAATTTACAAAACAAGACCTTGATATATTAGATATCATTACAGAGCAAGCAGCAATCGCTATTGAAAATTTTAGAATAAATAAAAAATTGAGGGATTCAGAGAAAATTTTAAAGAAACATAAGAATAGATTTAGTATTTTTTCTAAAGATGATGCAAGTGTTTAACTGAAATCAGATTATTTAATACTAATTTAAAAGTGATTAACCGATATGAATAACTTAAAGGCAAAATTTAAAAAAATTATTTTTATCTTTCTGATTTATCTTCCGGTTTTCACAGTTCAACTTTATGGTGCTGAAAGCAAACTTATTGATGTAAGACGCAGTTTTTATGGAACAAGTATGAGAATTGTTTTTGATTTTGATTCCCCTTTCACTTTCAGTATTAAGGAAAATAAACTGGAGCGGAAAATTGTTTTATCGTTTTTCAATGCAGTTTTAAACAGTAATTTTAACTCAAAATGTATCACTTTGAATAACGTAATTGTAGATGATATTTCCTTTATTGAGAATGGTAAAAATAATTTTGATGCCGTGATAACGTTGAACAATGAATTCTTGAGCAATGTTGTGGAATTACATAGCCCACTTAGGTTAGCAATTGATATAAAAGTGGTTCTTGGCAAATTATCAGTTGAAGAATATTTTAAAAGGGGATTGGCGTATGAAAATAAAGGTGAATATGATAAAGCGCTTCAACAGTATCGTAAAGCAATATCAACCAGACCTGGACATCCAGAATCGTATTTTCACGCAGGATTAATAAGAATGATTCGCGGTGAATATGACAAGGCGCTAATAAATTTTAAAAAAGTTCCAAAAAATTCAGTTCTTGGAAGAGAAGCAGTCACTTATATTTCAAAAATCATCGATTCTAATAAACAAGAAGAAGAAGTAAGTAATAAATCAGAATTTATCGATAATAAAGAAAAAGAAAACACACATTCTGTTGAACTTACTGAAAATGTAAATAATGATTTAGAAGTTGATTCATCTATGGTTAGTATCGTTAAAGAATCAGAAAATGATGATTCTATTACCGTCTCACAGGATTTAATTATAGATGATGAATTGGACAGTTTAAAAATAGATGAGATGGAAGAAGTAATGGCATTTAGTGATAGCAATTATTTATCTCAAGCACAATTGGATATTTTCCAGAATATAAACAATTTAATAAAATCTAAAACAAATATTTTATTTTCCTATTGGATTTATTTATACGTTATCGGAAGCGTTGTTGCTTTGATTGGAGGGTTTTTACTTACGAAAAAATTGTTAAAAAAATCTAACAAAGCAAAAAAGAATCATTCCAAATATCTTGAAAAGATATTTAAAAGGTCCGTTGAAAAAGATATTAACAGAGGAAGACTACCAAAGCATTATCCTGTGCAAGATTTTGATAGATTCAGAGAAAAACTTATAAATACGTATTCTAAAACTAATGGAAATGTTGATAAAATAAAAAGAAATAAACAAAAAGTGAAAGACATATTTGAAGAAGAAATTTTACAAAGAAATAGCAAAATTGATAAAATTTTGTCAGACACAATTTTGACTTCGGATATTAAGAAAGTTAATATATCAAAAAATAATTCTTTTACTATTAAGGATAAATATCGTGCGGTTTACAGATTATATGAACTTGGCTGGGATATAGAAAAAATTGCAAAAGAACTTCATATGGAAATTGAAGAGATAAAACTCTCGCTTAGTGTAAAACCTGAAAGTTTAGAAAAGAAGAATAATTTTAAAGAAATTTATGAGTTGTTCGACAGGAATAAAAATATTTCAGAAATTGCAAAAGAATTAAATATTGGTATCGGAGAAATAGAACTTTCTTTAAATATGAGGGGGAATAAAAAAGTTGCTATAGTAGAAGCATAATTAGAATTATTCTTAAATGACCATTTTTTAAAGAAGATAATAATAAAAATATGAAAAAAAATCGGTTTGCTGAAAAGATAATAGAGATTGCAAAGCAAAAAAACATTCCAATAAGTGATGACCCTGAACTTTTGAAAATTTTATTCAAACTTGACCTTGGAGAAGATGTGCCGTTAGAGGTTTATAAAGTCATTACTGAAATATTGGCTTTTGTTTGCAGAGTAAGTAATAAATCATACTCAGAAATATGAATTATTTATTTTGTGATTTATTAATTATAAAGTTTTTTAAGGATTGGATTTTAAAATTTCTCAATTTAGTTTTATGGAAGATTTGAAAAACATAGCGGCGATGAAGAGTTGTAAAATATGTTTTGTTCTCATTTTGTTTTTTATTTTTTACAATTGTAGCAGAAATCCTGTTTCTGGTAATAATAGTCCTGTCATTACAAGTATATTAGCATCAAAAAACCCAGTAAATCTTGGCGAAACGATAACCATAAGAGCGATTTATATGGATAGTGATAGAGATAGTTTGGTTATTAAGTGGAGCTCGACGAACGGTAAATTTATAAAAATTGAAAAAGATTCTGTTCGATGGACTGCTCCTGATACATCCGGTAGTGCCATAATATATCTTGAAGTCGATGATTTAAGAGGTGGTATAGACATTGACAGCATTATTATAAACATTGAAAATCATCCTCCAATTATTTCTGATATTATCATATCTCCAAAGAACGTATTTCTTGAAAATACTGCTATATTTAAGGTTTTGGCATCTGACCCTGAAAGTCAAAGTTTGTCTTATATTTGGAGTGCCCAAAGGGATGGAAAAGACATTGGCAAATTCGTTAAATTTTCTGGTGATTCTACGGTATGGATTGCTCCTTCATCTACCGGCAATGTAACTATTAAAGTTATTGTTAGAGATACGAAAGGTGGTGAGGCAAGTTTAACAAAAAATATTACGGTATATAGTGCGATTGGGAGTGTTTGGGTTAGTGAT
>CAZBIT010000028.1:0-11572 GCA_964491835.1 uncultured bacterium | reverse complement strand
AAAATTTAATGGAACAAGTTAATGGAAATTATTCCGTAGTCATAAAGTAATACATGTTTTGGATTTATTTTATGCGTGGAGGTAAAATAATGCATTATAAGATTAAATTTATGATGTTTGTATCGTTTTTATTATTAGCAACATTTTGGAACGTTGGAGGTCAAACAAGGAGGTCAATTTATTCTGACGTAAAAGCTTACAAAGTTGGTGATGTGATAACTATAATTATAAATGAAGCAACAACTTCTTCCAATAAATCGGATACAAAGACTTCAAAGCAGAATCAGATGAATGTTGATAATACCGCTGGAACTGGATTTCTCAACTTTATACCGGGTTTCAATGCGACATCTTCATCTAAAAATCAGTATCAGGGAAGCGGACAGGTCACAACCACAGGTCAATTTAACTCACGTATGTCTGCAAGGATACAAAAAGTTCTTGAAGATGGAAATTATCTTATTAGTGGAACAAGAGTAATCGATACCAACGGTGAAACACAAGTCACTGAATTTACAGGTGTAGTGAGACCACTTGACGTATCACCAAATAATACCATACTCTCTTCTCAAATTGCAGATATTCATATTTATTATAAAGGTAAAGGTGTCGTTGAACAAGGACATAGACCGGGAATTTTTACAAGAATAATCAACTGGATACTTTAATTTATTAATTTTTTAAATAATGTGAAGTAGAATTATGAAAAGAAAAAAAATAAAATTTTTACTGATAGCATTATTAATTTCATTTTCAATTAATGAGACAGGTGCGCAGGTTAGATTAAAAGACATTGGATGCGTTAGGGGTATGGAATCGAGAAGGATTACGGGCTATGGTCTTGTTACCGGTTTGAATGGCACAGGTGACGGAATATTTGCACTGTTTACGATTCGTTCTCTTGCCAATTTACTTAGAAATATGGACATAACTGTAGATGAAGGAAGGCTCAGAATGAGGAATATTGCGGGAGTGATGGTATCGGCAGAACTTCCTCCATTCACAACGCGAGGAACGACCATCGATGCCATTGTTTCATCAATTGGTGATGCACGTAGCCTTGAAGGGGGCACATTGATTCAATCCCCTCTTTATGATGCAAAAGGTGAACTTCTTGCCTATGCACAGGGACCTATATCTATCGGGGGTTTAAATGTCGCAGGTGCTGGTGGTCCTGCAAGAAGAAATTATGCACTTGTTGGCAAAATTGTCAATGGTGTTAAAGCAGAAAAAGAACTTTTGTTAAATTATATTGATAATGGTTCAATAGTTTTCAAACTTAATCAACCAGATTTTACATCTTCATACAGGGTCTCCGAGAAAATTAATGGATATTTTGAAGAATCAATTGCCTCGTCGGTTAATGCAGCAGATATAAATGTTCTAATTCCCCAAACTTACGTAGATGGTAATAAAGTTATAGAATTTATTTCGATGATAGAGCAAATTAATATTGAACCAGACGTAGCTGCAAAAGTCGTGTTAAATGAAAGAACTGGAACAGTTGTTATTGGCAAGGATGTTAGAATTTTGCCAGTTGCAATTTCACATGGTGATATAACAATCCAAATAAGACCCTCTGCTCCTGAACCGGGTCAACCTCTACCTGCTCCAGAACTGGGGCAAGTTGTTGTTTTAAGTGATAGGGAAGGCAGTAATATTGGTAATCTTGCAGAAGCGTTAAATGCTTTAAAAGTTCCTCCAAAAGACATTATTTCCATATTTCAAGCCCTGAAAGAATCCGGTGCTTTAAAAGCAGAACTTATAATTATGTAGAGTTGAAAGGATGATGTTATGTCGATAGATTTAAAAGGAAATCTAAATCCATATTTAGGCAGAATAGAGTCGAGTAAAATTGCTGAAAATTTTGCAAAAAATCATCAAACAAACGAGAATGAAGAATTAAAAAAAGCAGCACAAAGTTTTGAAGCTTTATTTGTACAAATATTGTTAAAGTCAATGAGAAAAACAGTCCCTAAATCAACTCTTTCTCAATCTGGTTTAGATTATGATATATATATGTCAATGTTTGATGAGCAAATCTCTAAAAAAATAGCAGAAAGAAATACTATTGGCTTGTCTAAACTTATCTATAACGAGGTTGAAAAAAAATTACATAAGGAGAATAGTATTCCGATTAAAAGAAATGTCACCCCAATGAAATTAAAACCTGAGAAAAAACCGATTCCATTAAATAATGAACAAACTATAAAAGGACTTAACAATATTGATTCGTTATTAAATAAAATAAATGAATATGATGACATAATTGAAAAGGCAGCGGAAAAATATGATTTAGAACCTTCTTTAATAAAAGCGGTAATTGCAAAGGAATCAAGTGGAAATCATAAAGCAGTTTCAGATTCAGGAGCAAAAGGTTTGATGCAACTTAAAGATGAGACGGCAAAAGAAGTAGGTGTAAGTAAGATTTTTAATCCGATAGAAAATATTTTTGGTGGAACTGCTTATCTTAAAAGAATGATTGAAGAGCATAATGGGGACTTAAAATTGGCTCTTGCTTCTTATAATGCCGGACCCGGAACGGTCAGAAAATATGGAGGGATTCCTCCTTTTGCAGAAACTAAAAATTATGTTAAAAAAGTATTAAATTATTTTGAATTATTCAGACGTAAAGACAATGAATTAAAGTCAACTTAATATTTTGTCGATATTTAAATTAAAAAGCAATTCTAACATAATAACAAAAATATCAACAAAAAAATGGAAGATATTATCAATATTTTTATTGATGTAATTAAGAAAGAAATAAAATATAATAAACAACTTCTTGAACTCCTCATAGAAGAACAAAAAATACTTATAAGTGAAGATATTACTGCTGTTGAAAAAAATGTTAAAGAACAAGATTATCTTATTAATACTATCAAAAAGCTTGAAGAGGTTAGAATTGAAAGTGTAAAAAAGATTTCCGAAATGTTCGGCGTTCCTGAAAAGAATTTAAGGTTTAATGATATTGTTGAACTTGTTCAAGACCAATATTCTGAAGAAATTTTTATGTTGATGGAAGAGTTAAAATCAGTTCTTGAAAATATTGTTAAAATAAATAATAATAATAAGTATCTTGTCGAAAATGGGCTTAAGTTTTTAGAGGAAAATATCAAAGTTTTTTACGGAGCAGATAGAAAGGAGCTTTTTTATAAAAAGGAAAGAAAAGAAAGCAAAGAAAAAAAGAGCGTTTTTAGGATAGTAGATAAGAAGGTATAAAAATATATGTCAGTAGGATTAAATAGCATCTTTGATATTGGAAGAAAGGCTTTAAAAGCAAATCTCAATGCATTAGATGTTACTGGTAATAATATTGCCAATGTTAACACCGAAGGTTATTCAAGAGAAAGAATAAATCTCAAACCTTCACTTCCTATAAAAACACCTAATGGAATTTATGGGACGGGAGTCGATGTTGAATCTGTTAGAAGAGTGAGAGATAGAATAGTAGATAGACAGATAAGAACGAATAACAGTCCTTTAGGTGAATTTTCACAAAAAGAAAAAATTTATAAGCAGATTGAAAATATTTTTAATGAACCGAGTGCAGAAACTGGAATAAGACAACAGTTACAAAGTTTTTTTGATTCGTTTAGTGAACTTGCCAATGACCCGGAGAGCAGTTCTTCAAGGACTGTACTACAAAAGCAAGCGGAAGTTCTTGTTGAAACAATAAAGAGAATTGATGATCAATTAAGGGTTCTCAGCAATGATGTTGGATTTGAGACGGAACAAAAAATAAAAGAAATCAACGATATTGCTCAAAAAATTGCAGACCTAAATATAAAAATTGCTACTTTAGAAAACGCTGGCGGTTATGCAAATCAGCTCCGTGATGAAAGAGACCTTGAATTAGACAAACTGTCCCAAATGACTAGTGTCTATTATGCCGAAGAATCAAGTGGAGCTATTAACGTTTCAATAGGGAGTAATTCAATTGTTAGTGATGGAGAAAGGGTATCTACTCTTAAAACAATCGAACAAAAGGATGGAGAAAATCTTTTATCGAAGGTTATAGGAGCGGAAAGCGGGCTTGAATTCTCACCAAATGGAGGAGAATTAAAAGCACTCATTGAATTGAGGAACGAAATAATTCCTAAATATAGAGAAGAATTAGATTCGCTTGCAAAAACTCTTATTTCTCAGGTCAATAGTATTCATAGAAATGGTGTTGGGCTCAAAGGTAGTGAACAAGAAATACCACATGATAATAATTTTTTTACTGGGACAGGTGTTTCTGATATAGACATTTCCAATGCCATAAAGGAAAATGTAAATAACATAGCGGCAGCCGAGAGAATTGAAAGCATAGATGAATCGGGGCAAACAGTCATATCAGGTGCTCCAGGCGACAATAAGATTGCATTACAAATTGCAAACTTAAAAGGAACGCTTGTATTTAACTCTAATACGGAAACATTTGACGATTATCTTAGCAAGGTCATTGGTACCCTTGGTGTTGAATCAAGTGATGCAAAAAACAATGCTTCAAGGCAGAATATGGTTGTTACACAATTCAAAAACCTAAGAGATTCTACTTCGGGTGTTTCTCTTGATGAAGAACTTACTTATTTAATTAAATATCAAAGAGGGTATCAAGCAGCAGCAAGAGTTATTTCTACCGTTGATGATATGTATTTAACATTAATAAATATGTAATTAAAATTATTAAAGGAAAATGAGAGTAACGGATTCATACAGAATAAGAACAGTTATTGAGAATCTGAATGCATCTAGAGACAGAATGAATACGCTTCAACAACAACTTGCAACGGCAAAGAAAATAAACGTTCCTTCCGATGACCCAACTGGCACGACAAAGGCGATGCGTTTAAGGACTGTTCTTGAAGGTAATCAACAATATGATAAAAATATAGATGATGGGCTCGGATTCTTAACTGCAACCGAAGATGCCCTTAATGATTTTTATGGAATTTTGTTAGATGTAAAAGATCTTGCACTAGAAGGTGCCAACGACTCGACTTCGGATAGAGAAGATCTTGCCAAACAATTGGATTTGATTTTAAAGAATCTTCTTGAAGTTGCAAATACAAAATTTGGAGGAAAATATCTATTCGGAGGGACGGAAACGAAAAGTCAGCCATTTACACTTGATGAAAATGTTTTGAATCAAAACCTTGATTCAGAAGTAGTAACATATCGTGGAGATTCAAAAACATTTAAACGTCAGATTAATGAACATACCGCAATAGACATAAAT
The DNA here is from genome assembly GCA_964491835.1 of uncultured bacterium. Taxonomy (GTDB): domain Bacteria; phylum SM23-31; class SM23-31; order JAUVVT01; family JAUVVT01; genus CAZBIT01. Next base: position 6,345 of record CAZBIT010000028.1, on the reverse strand, counting down.
TTACCAGGGTCAAAAGTATTCGATATGTCTTCTGAAGGTGGCATCAATATATTTCAAGAAATTTATGAACTCAGGAATAATTTTAAAGATAGTCCTTTAAAAATTGATAGACAAAAGATGGACCAATCACTTGATAATCTTGATAAGTCAATAGACCAGCTTCTTAATGCATTCCTTAATGTAGGAACAAGAAAACAAATATCAAATTTTAATAAAACAAGATTTGAATCTCAAAACATAACATTAAAAGAACGACTCTCTAATATTGAAGATACGGATTTTGGAACGGCATTTATACAATTTAAAGCGGAAGAAAACGCATTAAATTCTGCTTTAAGTGCAGGTGCAAGAGTAATTTCTCCAAGTTTATTAGATTTTTTAAAAATTTAAAAAAAATATTTGTATTTTAATTATTTTTTCGTATATTATGTCAAAAATGAATTGTTAAAAAATATTTTTTTTCAATAGTATGGCAAAGAAAACAAAAATAAATAATAGTCAATTTGGGACTTTAACTATAGAATCGGATAAAATTATAACGTTTCCATTAGGAATTCTTGGATTTGAGGAACTTAAAAAATATGCGATAGTTGTATTTGAAGAATATGAACCTTTTCAATTTCTTGTTTCAATAGAAGACCCTGAAACAGCATTTCCGATTATAAGTCCACTCCTTGTTATTGAAAAATATGAACCTGACATTAAAAAAGAAGATGTTGCTTTGATAGGTGATTTTTCGGAAAAGGATTTAATTATGTATGTGATTGTGACCATAAAAAAGGATTCTAAAGGTCCAACCGCGAATCTTAAAGGTCCTATTATAATTAACCAGAAAGAGAAATTGGCTCAACAGGTGATTGTTGATTCAGATGAATATTCGACAAATCAGTCTTTTATGTAATATTAAATAAATTTGTGTTTTAAAAACAGAAAATAAAAATGTTAGTATTAACAAGAAAAATTGGTGAGAGTATAAATATCGGAACAAACATTAAAGTTACCGTTGTAAGTATCGATGGCAGTCAGGTTAGGCTCGGAATAGATGCTCCAAAGGATGTCATTATTCATAGAGAAGAAGTATATAAGAAAATAATTGAAGAAAATAAAGCAGCGATTGGAACATCGAAAATTGACTTAAAGTCCATCGCAGATAATTGGAAAAAAATGAAAAATTCAAAAAAGAAATAAATTTTTTACTTAAAATTTAGAGTTATTTACTAAGTTTTATAATTACATTTTAAGGAAAAAATCCAGGGATTTTGGAAATATTTTAAAATCTCTGGATTTTTTATTTTATAGAGATGAGATTATGGAAAAGTATTATTTAACGGTGAATGAAGTGAGTAAAAAAACTCAGGTCTCAGTTTATACATTAAGATATTGGGAAAAGGTTTTTAAGGGAATCCTTATTCCCGAAAGGTCACCTGGAAATCAAAGAAGGTATACCTACGAAGATATTGAATTGATTTTTATAATTAAAAAGTTATTAAAGGAAGAACTTTATACTATTGCAGGTGCCAAAAAAATACTCGAAAAAACAAAAAGAAAAAATAATCTCTTTAAAATAAACTAAAATCCGATTTTTGCCGAAATAATAAGAAAGGAAATTTTATGATTTAATATTTTAAATTATTTACGTTTGATAATTTCTTTTTGTTGGAGAAAAGGATTTGAGTTTAATTAGCGTTATTTTACCTGTCATTGGAGGGAACCAGTATATTGAGCCCTGTCTTAAAAGTATTTTAAATAGCACATACCGTAAACTTGAAGTTATAATTGTTAGTAATAATATAGAAGAAATTAAAAGAATAACAGAATTAGAATATGGTAATAATATTATATATGCTGAAACAAATAACGTAAATATCATTGAGGCAAGAAATATAGGTATAAAATATTCAAGAGGTGATTTAATTGCTATAATGGATGTCAAAGACATTACTGGGAAAATGAGGCTTGAACTTGAAGTTCTAAAACTGACTCAAAATGAGAATACAGGTATGGCTTTTTGTGGAATGACTTTCATCAATGATATGGGAAATTTTTTAAAAGGGGTAAAGTTATTCCCAGAATATGAGAAAAACAAATTCCTTGGATTGATGTATGAAAAAAATAGAATTGATTCCATTTCAACTACGATAATTAAAAGAGAAGTTATTGATAATATAGGGCTATTTGATGAAGAATTAATGTATTATTCCGAATACGAATTTTGGTTAAGAATCGCAAGAAAATATCAGGTTGAATATCTTGACCTCCCATTATTAAGATTTAGGACGGATGTTCAAAATTATATAGATAATTTTGAATCAGGTCTTAAAGAAAAAGAAGACCAAAAAGTTCTTCTAAAACATGACGCAGGAGAAATTGCTCAAAGTATTTCAAGAATATATGATAATGAAGAGGAATTTAGATTAAGTCTTGGTTCAGTCCTATATAGAATGGGGAAAAAAGATGATGCGATGAAAAATTTTAGGAAAGTGCTTTCTTTAAATTCACAAAATGGTCAAGCTCATTTTATGATAGGCAATTGTTATTTTGACTCAGGTCAATATAAAGAGGCAAAAATCTATTATGAAGAATCACTTTCTCTAAATCCTAAACATGCAGAGTGTAGAAATAATTTTGGTGTTCTACTGTTTAGAGAAGGCGAAGAAGAATGGTCTATTGAGGAATTCAAAAAAGCACAAAGGTTGAAGGAAAATTATCTTGACCCAATCTTTAATTTGGAGTGTATGAAGTGTAAGAAATCTTTTAATGATATGAAAATAACCGATTTTTGAAGTATTACCTTTACATTGTTTAAAAAATCCTATAAATAAATTCTGTTAGCATATATTATAATATTATAAAAATATAGTTATATTTTTTATTAATAATTGTATTAGTAAATATACAAATTAAATTTTTCTTTTTAATGACTGATAAACCTTTATCAGATTTAAAAATGAAAAATGAATCTTATATTTTGTATGTAATTTCTTTCATTTTTGGCTGTTAAGTTAGTTTTAATAATATCATTTATTGGTGTTTAATATGATGACAGAATATGATAGATTATCGAAAATTTATGATTACGAATGGAAGGATTTAAACAAAGACATTGATTTTATTGTCGAACTTGCGGGAAATTATGGTTCACCAATTCTTGAACTCGCTTCGGGAACTGGAAGGGTGTTAATTCCTATTGTGAAAAAGGGATTGAAGGTTGTCGGTATAGACAATTCGGAGGAAATGCTGAAAATATGTCAAAAGAAAGTTTCTGAACTACCGGAGTATCTTTCTTCAAACATTGAACTTATTTATGGTGATATGAAAAATTTTTCTTTGAAACATAAATTCAAATTTATCTTTGTTTCTTTTAATTCATTTCTTCTTTTGGTTTCTAAAAAAGACCAAGAAAGTTGTTTGCAGTGCGTTTATAATCATCTTAATGATGATGGAATTTTTATGGTGGATATTTTTTCTCCCAATTTTAAACTATGTGCAGAAGAGAAATCGGAAATTAGATTTCTTCGTCATTTTCATTATCCTCCTGAAAATAAAGTAATATTGCAATGGGAATATGTTGAAAGGAATATGGCTGAACAGATTATGAGTATTGACTTTTTATATGAAGAATATGATAAAAATGGAAATTTAAATCGATATGCAAGACATCTTACTATGGCAATTATATTCAGATATGAAATGCAAATGATGTTAGAAAAAAATGGGCTTAAGGTCTTGGAGATTTATGGGAATTATGATAAAAGTAATTTTACGAATAAAAGCCCGCAGATGATATATATATGTAAAAAAAGTATTTAAGAATATAAAATTTTATGATAAAAACAAGCATTATAATTCCAATATACAATCAACTAAATTATACTAAACTGTGTCTTGAATATTTGGAGAAAAATACTGACCTTAGCGACGTTGAAATAATCATCGTTGATAATGGTTCTTTTGATGGGACACAAAATTTTTTCAAAAAGACAGATAAGTATAAGTATTTCAGAAACTCTGAAAATTATGGATTTCCATATGCAGTAAATAAGGGAATTAGAAATTCAAGAGGTCAATTCTATGTTATTTTGAATAATGACGTGCTTGTAACAAAAAATTGGCTTAACCGATTGTTGGAAGTTATAAATGAAAATGAGAAATCAGGGCTTGTTGGTCCAACGACAAACTGGATTAGCGGCATTCAGATGGATGAATGTGCCGGCTATACTGACATCGAATCAATGGAAAAATATGCTGAAAATAAATGGAAAAATTTTAAAGGAAAATATATTATATATCCCCGATTGAGGGGATTTTGTTTATTAATAAAAAAAGAAGTTGTTGATACTATTGGTGGATTTGATGAGAGATTTAAATTAGGGAATTATGAAGATGATGATTTTTGTCTCAGGGCATCTAATGCAGGATTTTTATGTGCAGTTGCTCAGGGTATTTTTATCCATCACTTTGGTTCTATTACGTTCAAAAATATTGATGTTAGTTATTATGATATTTTAAATGAGAACAGGAAAAAATTTATTGAAAAATGGGGATTTGACCCTGAAAATAGAAGTATCGATATTTCAAAATCGCCCGTAATAAAAGAATTTAAGGAAAAGATTTATAGTGAAAAGGATATCCCATCTTTATTTGAAAAGGGTAATGAATTAGCCATTTCTGGTCAAATCGATGAAGCAATTGCCGTATATGATGAAATATTAAAAATTAATCCTAATCACACAGAAACTCTTTATAATCTTGCCTGCCTTGAGTATGAAAAGGGATTCATTGAAAAAGCCCTCAAGATTCTTCATAATGCAGTTAAACTCGATACTAATTTTGCACAGGCATATAATACTATCGGTTTAATTAATTATGCACTTGGAGAAAAAGAAATTGCTTTAAGAAACTTCAAAAATGCAATTTCAAAAAACATAAATTATGATGAGGCATTCGGTAATTACTTTAATACAGCAACAGAACTTGGAATTTCGGTTGCAAATAAAATTGCTGATTTTGTTTTTTACACGGTTGGGATGAAATTTGATGGTAATACAATTTATGAAAAGGGGCTTGGAGGGAGTGAAACTGCTCTTTTCTACATAGCACGTGAATTGGCAAAAATGGGTTATAGTGTAAAAGTTTTTAATAATTGTGAAAATCCGGGAATCTATGAAGGGGTGGAATATGGTGACCTCACCGATTTTTACATTTTTAACAGATTTAATAAAATAAAGGTATTTATATCTTCGCGCTCATTTAAACCGTATTTTTCAAACATAAATGCCGAAAAAAAGGTTTTGTGGATTCACGACCACTTCGATATGGCGTTTCTTGATGATTATGATTTTGGCAAGATAAGTCTCAAAGGTATTGAATTTTTTACCCTGAGCAGGTGGCAGACAAATATGTGGAAAGAAGGTTTAAATCTTCCCGATGAGAAATTTTATATCACTCGAAACGGATTTAATCCAGAATTTTTTAATATTGAAGGGATTAAGAGAAATAAATATAAATTAATCTATTCATCTAGACCTGAAAGAGGACTTGAAATTCTGCTTGATTTGTTTCCTGAAATAAGAAAATGCATTCCAGAAGCAGAACTTCATGTTTTCGCTTACGTTCCCTTTTCCGAGGATAAAGAGATAAAGCCCCTTCTTGAGAAATTAAATCAACCAAATGTAATCTTAAGAGGAAGCGTGACTCAAAGTCAACTTGCAGTTGAAATGATGCAATCGAGGGTTATGGCATATCCAAACATCTGGAGAGAAACGTCTTGTATAACTGCAATCGAGTCACAAGCCGCTGGACTTCCCACCGTATCTTCTACCCTTGCCGCTATACCTGAAACTGTAATTAACGAAGAAACTGGAATTCTAATTGAAGGCAACCCAAATAGTGCTGAATATAAAGAAAGGTTTGTTCGCGAAGTTGTTGAACTAATTAAGAATGATGAAAAATGGGAATGTTTAAGTAAAAATGGGAGGAAAAGGGCGTTTGAATTGTACACCTGGAGAAAAATTGCTGAGGAATGGGTTGAAAAATTTAGAGATTTATTTGAAGACACAAGGAAAAGGGAGGTAAAAAATCTTTCTCTTTGTATGATTGTAAAAAACGAAGAAAAAAATCTTCCTACATCACTTGAAAGTGTCAAGAATATTGTAGATGAAATGATAATCGTTGATACGGGCTCAACAGATAATACGATAAAGATTACAGAAAGTTATGGAGCGAAAATTTATCATTTTGATTGGTGTGATGATTTTTCAAAAGCAAGAAATTATGCGTTATCAAAAGCACAGGGCAGATGGATTTTGTATATAGATGCAGATGAAAGAATTGATGAGCAGAATT
>CAZBIT010000027.1:4279-11811 GCA_964491835.1 uncultured bacterium | reverse complement strand
ATATCTTCATTACAATCACCCCTTCTAAAGATACATAAATAATAAAAAAGCATACTTTAAAGTATGCTTTTTTAAATTAATATAAAAATATCAAATAAACAATAATTCTTCTAAAATATTTTAAAAAGATATTCCTCATTTTTTCTTAATAATGTCATCTATATGATAAAGGTATTCATCGAGCATTTTTTCTGTTAAATCACCCATAGTAGGAATTCTAAATGTGTAATATCCGTCCTTCTCAAGTTTTCTATATCCAGTGTCAAATAAATATCCTCTTTTTCTCAGTTCATTTTTTAAGAGTTTTTTATCAAGTTCAAGTGGATGTTGAATGCAAGTAACAGTATCTGAGGCAACTTCCAAAGAAGGAAATAACTTAAATTCCTTATGATTTTTACAAATCCAATCTCTCACTTTTTGAGCGAGTTTAGAGTGTCTTATGAACCTATTTTCAAGCCCTTCTTCATTAAATATATAATTAAGTTGAAAATTCAATGCATCGATTAACGCTTCATTAGGCGTACAGGGCGTTTGTTCTTTAAGATTAGAATCTCTGAAATCAAGAAAATTAAAATAAGTCCCCTTTCCATTGACACTTTCTGCTTTCTTCATCGCTTCTCCACTGACAGCACCAATAGCAAGTCCGGGTGGAAGACCAAAACATTTCTGACTTGAAGAAACAATAACATCAATATTCCAATCCTTGACTGAAATGGGTATTCCTGCCATCGAACTAACAGCATCAACCATTACAAGTGCCCCATATTTCCTTACAACTTTTGCAACTTCTTTAACAGGATTCATAACTCCAGTGCTGGTTTCATTATGAGTGATAGTAACGGCTGAATACTTTTCATCTTTCATACATTTTTCAATAACTTCGGGTTCGGCTGATTTCCCTGATGCAAAAGTTACTTTTTTAGCTTTTTTACCGCAACTTTCCACAATGCTGTGCCACAGGTCTCCAAATGCTCCTATGCTAACACACAAAACCTTCTCATCATCTCTGACACAGTTCATTATGGAAGCTTCCATTAATCCTGTTCCTGAGGAAGTAGATATAATTATTTCGTAATCCGTGTTTTCAAGATAAAGCAACTTTTTTAAATTTTCTCTAATTGGCTTTAAGCGCTTTGTTGTTTCTTCATTATCACGGTGTCCCCATGGTGCACTGCTCATAACTTTTAAAATCTCAGGTCTCACATATACTGGACCGGGTATCATTAATATTAAACCGCTCAACATCCACCTCCTTACATTTTATTTTTTAAACTCATTTAATTATCTCTAAAATTAAGATTTTCGTTAAAAATAAATACTAAAAGCTTTATTTGCTCTTATTTTCTCCTTAACGTTACTGATAATATTTTCTTCAACTAAGCGAGAAGTATTTAAAACGGCGATTGCAAACCTTCCATCATTGCTCGTTTTATACCTGCCGTCCAAAATGTTAATGTCATTTTCACTATAAATATCGCCGATTTGTCCAGAAATTCCCTTACGGTCATCATAAGCGCATACCGAAATATTTCCCGAAGGAATTATATCCACGTTATCAAAATTATCAATTCTTCTTATAATTATCTTATTTTCGGGTGAAATTGTTCCCCGTATGCTTGTTTCATTGTATTTATCTTTATCTTTAGCCACTATATCGAGTGTAATGGAATCTCCGTGTCCCTTAAAATCATCAGGTTCACGAGGGGTTATTAATATTCCGTTTTCATGTGCAATTTTCTCAACCATAATCGGAGTAACTTTTTCTTCAAGAAAACTATCAAGAACACCCATAATCCCCGATTTTATCAAAATAAAAGTATATTTGTAAAGATTTCCATAACAAGTTATTTTAATTTCATAAGGTTGTCCAAAATCTTTTACCATAAAATAAGCAATCTTTCCAATTTTCATAGCAAGGTTCATATACATTGTATTTAAATCAGGAGGAACTTCGATAATATTAACTGAATTCTTTATAATTCCAGAATTAAAGAAATTCACAGTTTGTTCTGCGCTCAGTTTTGCCGTTCGATAGTTTGCGTCTTTGGTACTTGCTCCTATGTGTGGTGTCATAATAATCTGGTCACCAAACACTGCAAGGCTCTTTTCGCCTTCTTTGTCACCTTCATAAAAAAGGTCCGCTGCAACTTTAACATCGGGTTTCTCTTTTAAAATCTTTTCAAGTGCACCTTTTTCTATTAACTCCGCTCTCGAAGCATTTATTATAGTCGCATTATCCTTAATCAGTTTTAAAGTTTCATATTTTATCATCTCATTCGTAATGGGCGTTAATGGAACATGCAACGTAATAAAATCGCTATTTTTGAAAAGGTCTTCCAACGATACAATCTTTACCCCCAATATTCTTGCACGTTCAGAAGATAGAATTGGGTCATAACATATAACGTTCATATCAAATGCTTTTGCTTTTCTTGCAACTCTACTGCCGATATTCCCTACCCCAATTATGCCAATTGTTTTTTCGGCAAGTTCCGTTCCCATAAACTCTTTTTTAAGCCATTTTCCTTGTTTGGTTGTAATATCAGCTTTTATTAAAGACCTCGCTGAAATAAGCATATATCCAAAAATAAGTTCTGCAACGGAATTAGAATTAGCATCGGGTGTATTCATCACCAGAACATTCCTTTTGGAAGCGCTTTCAAGGTCAATTGTATTAACTCCAGAGCCAGCCCTTACCACTAATTTCAAATTTTTCCCTGCTTCTATAGCAGTTTTATCAACCTTTTCACCCCTCACTATTAATCCCTGATAATCTTTAATGACAGATTCAATACCGTTGGGTATATTTTCCATTACAACTGGTTCAAGTCCACTTTCCTTTAGTATTTTGCATACAATAGAGTCTAACTTAGATGCAATCAATATCTTAATGTTATCTTTCATCGTTCAAAACCAAATTTAATTTGTTAATTTTGAATAAAAAAATTTATTCAAAATTTATGTCATAATTATTTTAAAGTCAAATAAATTTTTTATATCCTAAAGTTTCTGGTCATACGTTAAAAACAAATTATCAAAATATTAGGGCATTCGTCATGAATATTTTTATATTTATCTAAAGAATTTGAGTTCAGATTTAATAATAAAAATAAAAACATTAAACAATTATTGATTAAAATTGTATCTAAAAATAAACATTTTATCTAGTCAAGCCCCTAAATTTTATTATATTGCACCTATATTGCACAACTGAAATAGTATATATACTTAAGTTAGTGTTTTATTCATAATATTATCCATATTCCACAGTTGGATATGGAGTTAAGCCTTTTGATTTTTACTTGCGGTATTTGCGTTGGCCTACTACATTAATTTAACGATAAAGGAGGTAGTTATGGGAAAACGCAAATGGGCCGCAGAGCAAAAGTCGCTTAATTTTGTCTTGACTTTTAGGGTGCATTAAATTATATTTTTTGAAATTAAATATTTTCTCATAATATAATTGAATATTAAAATTGAAATTATGCTTACTTCACTGACCCTATCCCATTCTTATCCTACGATTTATTATACAAAATTAATTATCAAATGATTATTATTTAACAAATGGAGGACTGTATCCATGAAGAAAAAATCAACATCATTAATAATATCAATTGTATTTCTATATTGCTTTGTTTCTTTAATTTTTATCAGTTCAAATAAATCATATTCCGAAACTAAACCAAAAATTTATGCTGGAACTGCAAAAGTAAATATTACGCCAAAAGTTCCAATACCAATGAGTGGTTATGGGGGAAGGAATGAACCATTTAAAGGTGTCCACGATGATTTGTTCGCTCGGGCCATAGTTTTTAGCGATGGCGTAAATAAGTCCGCAATTATATCTGCAGAACTTATAGGATTTTCAAATTCTTATTGGGAAGAAACAACAAAACAAATTGAACAAGAAACGGGAATTAAACAAGATTATGTTTTTTTATTGGCAGTCCATAATCATAACGGTCCTACCACTCGTGTTTATGGTGAATCTAATGCACCTGAGGTTGTTGCTTACGTAAATGAGTTAAAAGAAAAATTGGTAAGTATCGTGAAAGAAGCAAACGGCAATTTGAAACCATCAAGCATTGGAGTGGGAAAGGGAGAATGTAAAATGAACATAAACCGTCGAGCAAATGACGCTAAAGGAGGAATTGCGCTTGGACAAAATCCTTATGGACCCTGCGACCATGAAGTTATTGCAGTTAGAATTGATGGAGAAGATGGAAACCCAGTCGCTATGCTTATTAACTGGCCTTGTCATGGCGTAGTATTGGGACCAAGAAATTATCTTATCACCGGCGATTGGCCGGGTGCAGCTTCAACATTCATCGAAAGCAAACTCGACAACAAAGCACTTGCGCTTATGATTATTGGTGCTTCAGGCGATATTAATCCAATCTACGGACCACATATAGATTTTGTTGATAATAACGCCTATGCATATGGAAAGGATGCAATCGGCATCATTTTGGGAGAAGAAGTTATTAGAATTACAAAAGACATAAAAACTTCTCCCTATGGCCCTATAAATGCCGTCCAGAGAGTAATCAATCTGCCAGAAAAAGAAGGGAAAAAACCTAAATCCCTTCAACCCGATTACAAACCAGGTGAAGGTGTGAAAGTTCGCCTATCTGCTATAAAAGTAGGAAACATAATTTTTGCTGGAGTTTCCGGAGAAGTTTTTAACCAAATAGGCGTAAAAATAAAAGAAAAATCCCCTTATAACTATACTCTTGTGATTACTCACTGTAATGGTAGCAGTGGTTATCTTGTAACTGATGATGCGTATGCAGAAGGTGGCTACGAAGTTAACTCTACAAGAGTAAAGTCAGGAGCTGAAAAGGGGATAATCGATAATTTGCTTGAAATGATTAATGAATTGTAATAAATTTTATAAACATAAAAATTTAAAAAATGATTCAGAATCCTTAAATTATAATTAATCCAAACTTGATATTAAATAGATTTTAAAGGTAATTATAAGGAGTCCCAAAAATTTGGGACGACGTGATAATCTATTTTTAAACTATCTTTATAGAATAAAACAACATTAAATAATTCATAAGTAAAAAATCCCATTACAAAAATAAGTAAGATTAATAGAAAGGATAAATAATAATGAGTAAATTAGCAATTAAAGGTGGAAAGAAACTTCGCAGTGCCAATTTCTTCATCTGGCCCCATTATGACAACAAAGAAATTAAAATTGTTGAAGAAGTAATCAAAAGCAGAAGATGGTTTGCGGGAATGAGGGGAGCAGACCCAGGATCAAAGACATATGAATTTGAGAAGAAATTTGCTGAATATCACGACGCTAAATATGGTATCGCTTGTGCAAATGGAACAGTCGCAATAGAAATTGCCTTAAGAGCATTAGATATTGGAACTGGGGATGAAGTCATAGTTCCTGGAATAACATTTATTGCAACATTAAGTGCTGTGCTTCAGGTAAACGCAATACCAGTTGTCGTTGATATATTAGACCATAACCAATGTATAGACCCCAACGCTGTTGAGAGAGCAATAACAAGTAAAACTAAAGCAATTATTCTCGTTCATTTTGGGGGATTCTGCTGTGATATGGATAAACTTTTGGATATCGCAAAAAAGCACAACATTTATATAATAGAGGATTCCGCTCACGCTCACGGTGCTGTTTACAAAGGAAGAAAAATTGGTGCAATCGGCCATTTGGGAACTTTCAGTTTTCAAGAAAGTAAAACTATGACTGCTGGCGAAGGTGGAATTATAACAACTAACAATCCCGAATTAGCAGAAAAATGTATCCAATATCGAAGCTGTGGACGTCATGAAGGAGAATCCTGGTATATCCATTATGTTCTGCCCGTCAATTACCGACTTGCAGAAATTCTATCTGCAATTCTTATTGTGCAGTTAGAAAGATTGGATGGACAATTAAAAAAGAAAAATGAAAATGCAAAATATCTTGCAGAAAAATTTGAAGAAGTCAACGGAATCAAACCTTTCCCAGGAGATGGAAATACAGATGTAAATGGATATTACCTATATCTTCTACGATACGATAAAAACAAATTCTCAGGTGTTTCCAGAAACAAGTTTGTTGAAGCGTTAAATGCAGAAGGTATTCCTTGCCACATTGGATATCCATGGCCTCTTTCAAAAAATCCTATGTTCGATAATATACCCGAGGGAGCCAAGGGTTGCCCTTATACTTGTCCCTATTACGGAAAAAAAGTATCGATAAAAGACACGAAACTTCCTGTATCCGAAAAGATATGTCAGGAAACCGTCGTTATCCCTCATCAAGTATTACTTTCTTCGAAAAAAGATTTGGATGATATAGTATCTGCCATACTAAAGATTCAGGAAAATGCACAGGAATTATTATAACATTCTAATAAAAAAAACCCCCTTCATTTTTCATATGAAGGGGGTTTTTTATTTTTTTTAATTCATATTTTTAATTTCTACGAACTAAAAAATATTGTTTATTGTTTCGAAATATTCCATGAAATCGGTTTACAGTTGAAAAAGTTATCACCATATTTCAATACATTTATTTTAACACATTGCAACAGTTGAAGCGGATACATCCCGACAGATAAAGCATACAAAGAGGGAAGTTACGAAATCGCCGCAAGCAAAATAATGTCGGGTGGTGAAAAAGCAATTATTGATAATACTATTGATATGATTGATAAAGAATTCTAAAATAACTTAAATTCCGTAGGGGGCAATCCTCTTCGGATTGCTCTTGCGTAATCATAAATTTTATTACAATTTTCAGATAATAAAATAAAAAAATATTATAATTCTTACGAAAGTGGGAATCCATCATTTATTTAAATTTACTAAACCATTGAAATCTACTGATATATGTTCATATATTAAAAAATATCCTTTACCTCTGGTATTTTAGTAAATCCCTTAGAAATAAACGCCAAATAAATAATACCCACGAGAGACCACAAACTCCCAACAATTAAAGTAAGTTTAGGAAGACTCTGCCATATAAGAAAACTTGCAACAATTCCTATTGCCGGTGGCAAGAAATCCTTAAAGAATCCTTTAATTGTTTTCCGCTCTGCTTTGAAAAAATATTCTCTTATCGATGCAGCGTTAACCAGCATAAATGCAAGAAAAGCCCCAAAGTTTATAAGGTGTGCACACTGACTATAATTAAGAAAGATAGCCCCCAATAAAACTACTACACCGATAAGCATTATATTATACGATGGACCTGCATGCTTTTTATCAAGATGTCCAAAAAATCCTTGTGGAAGCATTTTATCTCGTCCCATTCCATACATAACGCGCGCTGCGCCAACCTGACCCGTTACACCCGAACCAACGCTACCTACAAGCAGAATAAAAGCAAGTACGACTTCTAAAAGGTGCCCACCAACGACGTTTGCTATTCCAATTATCGCCTTCTCCAATTCATTCCCTGCACCAAACTTATTTACCATATCTTGAAGAAATTGTGGCCACTGTGCCCAGGATATTGATGCCTGTGAAAGATAAACCTGTGCACCGCTCCAGATTCC
>CAZBIT010000027.1:0-4179 GCA_964491835.1 uncultured bacterium | reverse complement strand
CCCATAAACCAGAAAACAACTACACTCATAACAATCATAAGAATCCAATTTGCCAAACTTGTAATTTTAATTCCATTGAGATTTAAAATAGTAAAACCACCTGCAAAAAATAAAGACCAGACCCAGATTGGAATCATTGGAAGCATATGGTGGGCTGTAATACTCGTATAAATCGTGCATAAAATGGGAACTATCATATAATCCATAAACATCGTAAATCCAGCAATAAACCCTAAATAAGGATGAAGTCCCCTTCCAACATAAGTATATGCTGAACCCGCCGCAGGATAACGATTTGCCATTCGCCCGTAACTAATCGCCGTAAAAATCATTGCAAACATTGCAACAAGAATGCAAGTCACTGCATGCCCTCCTGAATCTCTATTCGCTAAACCAAACAGAGGCAAGGCAGCAACCGGTTGAATTAAAATTATACCATAAATAACAAGGTCTGTCAATGTAAGCACACGACGAAGCTTCACCTCAGAATTAATTGAATTTCCAGACATTTTCCCTCCCTTTCAATACTATTAATTGACAAGCCACTACGTAGTGTGAATTTTAATTTATTAAATCTTTATAATTATATCTTCACTTAAAATATGGTTTTTAATATACAAATTACTTGCAATAATCTCAATCAAAATTTATTTATTGTTCATTTTATTTTTAACTATTTAAAAGCAGAAATAATGTTATATTTTTTAAATCCTTTTATATTTTTTCTCGATTTAAGAGATTCATAATTTTATTTTAAGAAGTCGCTGAATAAAAGGGCCGCTAATAATTGATGTGACAAGTGCCATTACAATTAACGCTACAAATATTTTTTGATCAATAAGATTATGTTCAAATGCCACTGATGATAAAATTATTTCCATAGCTCCACGTGCATTCATTCCAAATCCTACAGCTAAAGCTTCTCTAATCGGCATTTTACTCATCAATGCACTTAAACTGACTCCACCAATTTTCCCAACACAAGAAACAACTAAAATTATTAGAACGAGGGTTAGATCGAAATTTTCTATTAGGTTTACTTTTAGACCAATAGAAACAAAATAGATTGGTGCAAAGAAATTGATTACGAACTGGTAAATTATTTCATAGTCCTGTTTACGTTTTTCAGAGTTTTTTGTCAGTGCTATTCCAATAAGGAATGCTCCAAAAATCTCGTGGATTCCTATAAGCTCAAAAATTGCAGATGTTAATAGGACTAATATGGCAGATATTCCAATAAAACTATAGTTCCAGTTTAAATATAACTGTAATCGATGAATCACATATTTATCTATCCATCTTACGATACTTACAGTCAAAACAGACACGCTCAAGATTATGGTGATTGCAATCCAAAAGTTTCTTCCTATTACACTTTTTGGGATAAAACTGCCTAAAATTGCCATAAATAGCGACCATCCAATAAAATTATCAATAGTAGCCGAAGCCATTATTATCATACCTAATTTACTTTTCATTAACCCAAGATCTATAAGAATTCTGGCAATAACAGGGAGAGCAGATATAGAAAGAGCCGTTCCAATAAAAAGTGCAAATAATAATAAGTTACCCTTTGCTTGTATTCCCCAAATATCGGGGAATAGAATGACTAAACCGAAACCGAGTCCAAATGGGATTACAATTCCAGAGATACTTATAAAGAAAGTTCTCAATCTTTGCTGACGCAAATAAATAGGATTTACTTCTAATCCCACAACAAAGAGAAAAAACAGCAGTCCAAGTTTTACAATTACTTGTAGATTTCCAGATGTTAAACTTGCGTTTGGAAACAGCCAACTGTGAATGTTTGGTGCGATATAGCCAAAAATAGTGGGACCCAAAAAGATACCTCCAATAAATTCACCGAGAATAATTGGAAGTCGTAATCTTTGCATAACATGTCCAAAAAACAGTGCAACAGTAAGAATCACAGAAATCTGAAGAAATAAAATAGATAAATTACTTTGTTCCATAATTTTCTTTCACCCGTTTGTAGCTAATTGTTTTGTTTAATTGAGATAATTATGATTAAATAAATTTTATTAATAATCAATACCTATTAAAATTTAATACAAATATTAAATTCAATTTATATTTTTTTAAATCATCACCAAACACCCGGCAATAATCCATATTTTACCTTATAAGCATAATCAATATATCCATTCAACTCTTTTTGTAATATTTTATCTTCGAGATATGTTCGCATAACAATAAGAATTACACCAATAAACATAGGAATCAAAGCCAATAAAGACCCGAGCATAATTGGAGTGGTTATACTATATAAAATAGCACCAACATACCCTGGGTGTCTGACAAAACGGTATGGAACATCTTGGTGTCCATCCAAAACGTCCAGTATCAAGACACGCTAATACAATACAAAAAGAAAATACTATCGTTGAAAAAACAATAAATACTCTATCCCACCATTTTATTCCTTCACCTGGTTTCACGCATTCTCTTATAAGGTCAACTTTATTCCGTAATGCAAAAACTGTGATAATTAATAACACAATATTAAGTGAAATATAGACCTACCCCTGTCAATAATCGATTCGCCCCCAAACAAATTTCCCAAAGGAGACCCTGACGCCGGGTTAGGTATAATAGCAAACTTTCATTCTGATAAAAAAACTCAATAGGTTTAATTTTTTCATTAAATTCAATCTTCTCATAGTCAGGCCCCCGAATATTAAAATACTTTACACCGTTATCCCAAAAATCTAAATACACAGGAGCATCTTCTAAAATTTCAAAACCTGCTTCTTGAAGTTCCTTGAATGCCTTATTGATATCGATGACATCTAAAGCAATGTGGTCAATGTGTCCATCTTTCCTTATGGAAATCTCTTCCAGACTATTTCCAAACATTTGATATAGTTCAATTACAAATCCATCCTTTTCAATCAATAAAACCTTGATTGATTTATCACCATTCGGAATCTCTGCATACATGATTTCTTTGAATCCGAATTGATTATAAAAATCCTTTGATTTTTTAAGATTAGTTACTGGAATTCCAAGATGAGACCATCCATTTAAATTTTCCCTACGACGTAATTTGTCTAAGTCCAAACGCTGGTTTAACTCAACTCTTTCACCATTTGGCCCCTTTATTATTGCATATTTTACTCCTTTTGACCAGAAAACGTCTATGGTTTCTGCTCCGTTAGGATTAGATTCATCAAGAATAGCGCCTGCATCTAATGCATCATTTAATGCCTTATCAATATCGATAACATCAATAGCAAAATGATCAATGTGACCACGATTACGAGTTTTTATTTCATTGAGAGATTCGCCAACCAATTGATACAGTTCAAGTGTCATATCACTTTTTTTCAGAAATGCCACCTTTATGTTTCCTTCCTTAGTTGGAACTGATGGCTCATGCACAACTTGAAAACAAAGTTTTTCCGTATACCAATCCTTAGACTGTTCAATATTATATACAGGAATACCGAGGTGTTGGACACCTTGCAAATTATTCTCTAAAAGAATTTTTTCATGTCTGGTGCATTTTAATAAAATTAAAGTTGACAATAGTAAGTTAATTAGGACTAAATGACCCTTCATCTTTTATTTCCTTTAAAATTGATTGCTTGAAGACCATCGACTTAATTTCTGCCAAATACTCAAATTAAAATTGAAAGAAATGAGTTTTAAATTTACAATTCAAACTTTAAGAGGAACACAGCATTTCGGTCAGTTTAAGCTACGGGCTAAGCACATATTATAATAATCATTCATGGTTTATTTTTTCCATCCATCTTAATCTTAGCCTCCAACTTCCACTTCTATTCTTCTGGGGAGTATCAGTGGTACTACGACCATTTTTCACATATTTTGTCAATAATTTGGTCAGTCTTTCAACAACTTCAAAATGACCTTGATAAACGTTTTTCTTTTCTTCCAAATTAAGAATAATTTTAAAATAAAACAGAAATTTGTTCAATATGAACTATTTATTATTAAAAAAAATTTACTTTAGCCACCAGTCAATAGCCGAATCAATATCCACATAAGGCAAAAGATCGAGAATTTTAAAATTTTCAGAGGAATTTTTTGAAGAATATACAGAACGAGGGAATGCAAATTCTTCTTCTATAAGTTCCTTTGATGCAGGATTTTTCATTTGATCTTTTAACTCTGAAAGAAGAACCTTTCTCGGAG
>CAZBIT010000026.1:0-11956 GCA_964491835.1 uncultured bacterium | reverse complement strand
CGCAATGACAACCAATACGTTTAAAATATAATATAAAAGTTGCGGTTTGTCAAGAAAAAAGAAAAATATTATTTTATATAAAATATTGGATTATAATAAATTATGAGATACGATAAAATACGAGAAGACAGAATATTTTAAACCACTGATTACATCCCGCTTAGCGGGACAGGCGGCACAGAATAGATTGGAAATACTAAAAACGAATATCTAAATTCTAAACAAATTCAAATATCAAAATTTTAATTCAGAAGCGATGTAAGAATTTTCTCCTGCAATATTCGTGGAGATAACAAATATAAGTAATGGATTCTCCCGCAATTGCGGGAGAATGACAAAGAAAGAAAGGAATGACAGAAGGGAACCACGGATTGCACGGATTACACAGATAAAAAGTAATGAATGACCGTAGGGAACAGTCCCGCTATGCGGGACTGTTCCCTACAACAAATAATGTTTTTAAAAATTCCCTTGACTTCCCCTGATAAATATGTTATATTTATACATAACTTATGAAAAATAATTATTATATATACTAATTTATTAAAATAATAATGGATGCAAAAAAGAGGGAAAATGAAAAATTGTTATGAAATTTTAGCAAAATTCAAACTTATATTATTGAAAATTATAAAAATAACCCCTGGGAAAAAAGTCCCAAAAATCGCAAAATTTTGCCAAAAATGGGACTTTTTTGCATTCTTTTATACTCCAAATATAACTTTCGTCACTTTTAACGATAATAAATATTAACTATTTTGAACTCTATTAAAAATTTGAATCGATTAAAAAGTTTATTAAAAGTATCATTTATTATAGTTGAGATTTATAATGAAAATTATAATTGACTAATTTATAATTTTTAATTAATTTTATACAAATTTAATTAAAAAAATAACAGGAGGTAATAAAATTGGGTGAAATATCAGGAAACCTTGTTGTAGCACAATCCGGTGGACCTACGGCGGTAATAAATGCAAGTTTAGTCGGTGTGATACAGGAAGCATTAAAACATAGTGAAATCTTTGACATTTACGGTTCGCTTCATGGTATAGAAGGGATTCTTTATGAGAATCTCATTGACCTTAAAAAAGAAGACCCAAAAATCGTGGAGAAAATAAAAAGAACTCCTTCATCTGCGCTCGGTTCTTGCAGACAAAAACTTACTCCAGAGAACTATGAGCGGATAATTGATGTTTTTAAAGTTCATAATATTCGATATTTCTTTTATATAGGCGGGAATGATTCTATGGATACCGCACATACAGTTGGAAAAATGACTCAGGATTTGGGATATGAACTAACTGCAATCGGTATTCCAAAGACGATTGATAATGACCTTGATTATACAGACCATTGCCCAGGTTACGGCAGTGTTGCAAGGTGGGTAGCAACTGCTGTAAGGGATGCTGGATTTGATACAGAAGCCATTGGCGTTGTTGATAAAGTTAAGGTAATCGAGATTATGGGTAGAAATGCGGGATGGATAACAGCAGCAAGTGCGCTTGGTAAAGAAAAAGAAACAGATGCTCCTCATCTGATATATTTACCAGAAAGAGCGGTCAATATTGATAAACTTTTATCCGATGTTGAAAGGTGGTATAAAAAACTCGGATATGTGGTGATTGCAATTTGTGAGGGTGCAAAAGGTGAAGATGGAAAACCATTGAAGGCATCTGCAAAGTCGATAGATTTGGATTCGTTTGGTCATCTTCAAATGGGTGGCGCCGCTGAATTTTTGTGTAATGTAATCTCTGAAAAATTAAAATTAAAAGCACGGTTTGATAAACCTGGAACCATACAGAGGGTTTCTATGGCATTAGTTTCTGAAGTTGATTTAAGTGAGGCATATATGGTGGGACAAAAAGCGGTTGAGTATGCTGTTAATGGTATAAAAGATAAAATGGTATCATTGGTAAGAGAAGGCAATGGGGAAGGATATGTTTGCAAAACCGGGCTTGTTGACCTTGAAAAAGTGGCAAACTCAGAAAAACTTATACCAGATGAATTTATTAATGAAGAAGGCAACGGAGTAACTGAAAAGTTTTATGAATATGCTCTTCCTCTTATTGGTGGAGCATTACTTGATTATGCCAGATTTAAGGTTTGTCCAGTGCAAAAAAAATTATAATTTAAATGTAGTTTCTCAATATATGAAACGGTTTTTAAGAATTATGTGTTTTAATAATTAGGAGGAGTCAAATGGCTAAAGGACAAATTGGCGTGGTAGGAATGGATGTAATGGGTAGAAATCTTGCTTTAAACATAGAAAATAAAGGTTTTACTGTTTCTATTTATAACAGAACGGGTTCAAAAACGGAGAGCGTTGTAAAAGGGGAAGGAAAAGGGAAAAATCTTATTCCTTCATATACTGTTGAAGATTTTGTGAATTCCCTTGAATCCCCCAAAAAGGTATGGCTTATGGTAAAAGCGGGTTCTGGAACTGATGCTATGATAGACCAGATTGCACCTCTTCTTTCTAAAGGGGACATTATGATGGATGGTGGTAATGCACATTTTAAGGATACTGAAAGAAGGGAAGAAAATTTGAAAAAAATGGGGATTTTATACATTGGTTCTGGAGTCAGCGGTGGGGAAGAAGGAGCAAGACATGGTCCCTGCATAATGCCGGGCGGAGAAAAGTCCGCATACGATAAATTAGAGAAAATATTCAAAAAAATTTCTGCTATAGCCGATGACGGCACTATTTGCGTAACTTATATTGGCGAAAGAGGAGCAGGGCATTTTGTAAAAATGGTTCATAATGGGATTGAATATGCTATTATGGAATCCATTTCTGAAGTATATAATGTTATGAGAAGTGGACTGAAAATGTCCCCTAAAGAAATTCAATCTGTGATGGCAGATTGGTGTGATGAAAAACTTGGTGGTTATCTTATGGAGATAACGGTTAATGGACTTGGGATTATTGACCCTGATACTGGAAATCCTCTCATTGATATGGTTCTCGATACTGCGGGACAAAAGGGGACCGGGAAGTGGACTTCTCAGGGTGCCGCAGACCTCGGTGAGCCAGTTCCGACAATCGATTCCGCTTTATCTGCAAGGTTTATGTCAGCCAGAAAGGATGATAGAGTTAAAGCATCAAAACTAATCCACGGTCCATCGGAAATGTTTGAAGGTGACAAAGAACTCCTTGTTAAATCATTAAGGGATGCTCTCTATGGAACGATGATTGTTTCTTATGCTCAAGGTCTTGCAATGCTTAGAACGGCTTCGATAGAATATAATTATAAACTCAACCTAAGAGAAATTGCAAATATATGGAAGGGTGGATGTATTATAAGGTCAAAACTTCTTTTTCCAATTATGGAAGCGTATAAGAGAGACCCAAATTTGATAAATTTAATTTTTGACCCGGAGTTTAGTTCTATTTTAAAAGATTGGGGAATGCAGACAAACTGGAGGTATGTAATAAAATCTGCTATCGATATTGGAGTTCCCGTTCCTTCACTACAAGCATCGTTGACTTACGTGGATAGTTATCGTTCGGAATTTTTACCTGCTAATATGATTCAACTTCAAAGGGATACTTTTGGCGCTCATGGATTTAAGAGAATTGATAAAGAAGGTGATTTTCATATACCGAGATAATTTATTTTGAAATTAAATTTTACGGTAAATCTGATATGATAGGCAAAGGGCTTTTAGAGGGTTATCTCTCTGATGAGGATGTTTTAAATCTTACTGATGAGGCTTTTCAGGAAATAAATGTAAACGATAAAAAGGTTCTTGTAATTATACCTGACCACACAAGAACCGCACCTCTGAATATCTTTTTTAGAGCGATATATTTAACAATTGCAAAAAGGGTTAAAAAATTGGACTATATTGTTGCTCTTGGAACTCACCCACCCTTGCAATTAGAATCCATTTTAAAACTGGTAAAAATTACTCAAAAGGAATATAAAGAAAAATATAATAAAGTAAAATTTTATAATCACGAATGGAATAAACCGGAAAATCTTGTTGTAGCAGGAACTATAAGTAAAGACAGGATATTTGAGATTTCTAACGGTCTTATGAAGCAAGACGTAAACGTTACAATCAACAAACTTGTTTATAACTATGATGTAGTTATAATTGTTGGACCAACTTTTCCACACGAGGTTATTGGTTTTTCTGGTGGGAATAAGTATTTTTTTCCTGGGATTTCAGGGCCCGACGTTATCAATTTTACTCACTGGCTTGGCGCTGTCATCACGAATGTTAAAATAAATGGAACAAAAGAGACACCGGTCAGGAAGATTGTTGATGAATCTGCGTCATTTTTGAAAATGGAAAAATACTGTTTTAGTTTTGTTGTTCATAATGAAAAATTGAGTGGTCTATTTATAGATACGCCTGAAAAAGCATGGTCTAAATCTGCTGACCTATCGGAAAAACTTCACATCATTTATAAAGAAAAGCCATTTAAAAAGATACTGGGTGTCTGTCCAAAGATGTATGATGACATATGGACAGGTGGAAAAGTTATGTATAAACTTGAACCTGTTATTGCTGATGGTGGTGAATTGATAATATATGCCCCACATATTGAAGAAATTTCATACGTTCATGGGAAAGTCCTGAAAAGAATCGGTTATCACGTTAGAGATTATTTTTTGAAACAAATGGATAAGTTTTCTGATGTTCCCGGGGGGATTATGGCTCATTCTACTCACGTTAAAGGAATTGGAACATTCGAAAACAATATTGAAATTCCAAGGGTCACGGTTAATTTGGCAACAAGTATTCCCGAAGAAGTTTGTAAACAGGTTAATCTTGGTTATGTTGATTATCGAAAAATTGATTTTAAGGATTGGCAAAATCGAGAAGATGATGGAATATTATTTGTCCCGAAGGCGGGGGAAATTCTTTATAGAGTTAAGAAATAATTTAAAACTCCAATTCAAATCTTTTAATTTATCCATATTTATCATCTGATTGAAGAATTAAGGAGGAAAAGAAAAATGGTTCAATATACACAGAATGACCTTAAGAATTTTCAACCAAAACATAATTTTTTTGTTGGCATCGATTCAGATGGCTGTGCTTTTGATACTATGGAGTTAAAACATAAAGAGTGTTTTATTCCCAATATAATAAAAGAATGGAATTTACAGGCAGTATCAAAATATACACGTGAAGCAGCGGAGTTTGTGAATCTTTATTCCAAGTGGCGCGGGATAAATAGATTCCCCGCTTTAATTATGGTGTTTGACCTATTAAAAGAAAGGCCTGAGGTAATAAAAAGAAATGTTAGTATTCCTGAAGCAAAGTCATTAAGAGAATTTATTAATTCTGGAAAACCGCTTGGAAATCCCTCACTAAAAAAGGAAGTTGAATCTAAAAACGATGAAATTTTGACTCAAGCATTTAGATGGAGTGAAGCGGTTAATAAATCAGTGGAAGAGATGGTGAAATGCGTTCCACCTTTTCCTTATGTTAGAGAATGTCTTGAAAAACTTAAACCACATTCGGATATTATTGTAGTTTCTGCAACACCCACAGAGGCATTAAAAAGAGAATGGGAAGAACATAACATTGCAAAATATGCAGGTATAATAGCGGGTCAGGAATTGGGGAGCAAGAAAGAACACATTAAATTTGCAGCTAATGGAAAGTATAGAAATGACCATATTTTGATGATTGGTGATGCTCCGGGGGACTTTAGCGCTGCTAAATCAAATAATGCATTATTTTATCCGATTAATCCCGGTTACGAAGAAGAATCCTGGGAGTTGTTTTATAAAGAGGCACTTGACGTATTTTTGTCTGAGAAATATACAGGAGAGTATGAAAATGAACTTATAAAGAAATTTGAAAAACTCCTTCCTGAAACTCCTCCTTGGAAATTGTAAGTTTTAAAGTAAGATTTATAAAGATTGTTTTTATTTAAAATCTTGGTTTTGGTTATATTGATATATAAGCAAGAACCTTCTTGACATATTCTAATTTATTCTTTTTATTTTACGTCGATTTAAATTTGAAAATTTCTAATTATTATATATCTTATATCTTAAGGAATTGGATTCAGTTTTTTATTAATCAAGAAAATAATTTTTTAAGTGAATAACAGAAAGTTATACATTTTAATGTTCGTTTAATATATCTTAAAGAAGGAGAAAAATTATGAAAGAAAAAAAAGAAATAAACAGGAGAGAATTTCTCAGAAGGAGTGTTTTGGGAGGTGCTGTTGCAACTTTTGGTCTTGCATCGAAAACTCTATCGTCTCCTACCTTAAAAAGCACGGTTGTTCCAAGTGATAAGGTAAGAATTGGTTGTATTGGAGTTGGAGCAAGGGCACAACAATTGATTGATTCTATGAAAGAAGCAGGATGTTTTGAAATTGTTGGTGTATGTGATGCATATAAAGGAAGAATCGAGCGTGCTCTGGATAGAATAGGGGGGAATAATGTGAAGGTCTATAATGATTATAAGGAACTTATCAAAGACCCTGGGATAGATGCTGTCGTCATTGCAGTCCCCGACCATTGGCACAAGGTTATATGTATTGATTCAATGGAAGCGGGGAAAGACGTTTATTGTGAGAAACCCTTAACTTATGCGGTAGAAGAAGGAGTTGAAATTATTAATACAGTGAAAAAAACGAAAAGGATACTTATAGTTGGAAGTCAGGGTATAAGTACAATGATACAAATGAAAGCACGAGAAATGATACAATCAGGGAAATTAGGTCAAGTTACGATAATCAGAGCTTCTTATAATCGAAATACACCGAGTGGTGCGTGGATTTATCCAATTCCTCCTGATGCTTCACCTCAAACTGTAAACTGGGATATGTTTCTTGGTCCTGCACCAAAAAAATCGTTTAGTTTAGAGCGATTTTTCAGATGGAGATGTTATCGGGACTATTCTGGAGGAAATTCCACTGACCTGTTTGTTCATCTCTGCACTACAATTCATTATATAATGAATGCTAAAGTGCCTTCAATGGTTTGTGCCCAGGGACAACTTTATAGATGGAAGGAATCAAGAGATGTTCCGGATACAGTTAATGGTATTATGGAGTATCCAGAAGGATTTGTAGTTAATCTATGTTCAACGTTTAACAATCAAAGTGCTGGTGGTGCGGGATTTACTATTATGGGAACGGAGGGGAGCATTCAACTGAGTGGTAGTTCACTTGTTTTTAAACCAGAAAATCCCGTTGAGAGTAACGATTGGATTACAGCAAGTTGGCCTAAAAAGTTAGAAGATGAATATTATAAAAATTCTGAAGTAATAAAAAGTGAGGTAAGTCCTTTATCTCTTGAAGGTAATATAACTTACAACGAAAAAGGTCCAGAATCAACCGTACTTCATTTCCTTAATTTTTACGAAAGTGTAAAAACAAGGAAACCGCCAGTTGAAGATGCGTCTGCAGGACATCACGCTGCCGCCTGTGCTCATATGATTAATATCTCCGCTGAAAAGAAAAAGTTCGTTTTTTGGGATTTTGAAAAAGATACTATTAAACCAGTATAACGCTATTTAGATTATCTTAAAAGCAGAAATTTTAACCCACCTTTTTTCCCATTTTGTAAGGGATTAAAGGTGGGTATCTTTTTAACACAATTATTCTTAATATATTTTAATTTTTATGGAGATACCTTCAATTTACTATCCACTGCAACTCTTTTTGAAAATGGATAATATATTTAAAAATCACAATCTTAGTAAACGGAATAAATTATGAGCAAAAGATATATACCTGTAATTCTGTTTTTATTCACATTTTCAATACTTCAATACACTGCTTATCCATCGATAGGATGGTGGGACAGCGGAGAGTATGCTGTAATTTCTACAAACTTGAGTGTTCCTGGGCCTGGGGGTTCTATTCTTTTTGTATTGCTTGGCTGGTTATCAACTAAATTATTCTTTTTCGTTGCCCCAATTAAAGCCATAACTCTTGTAAGTATAATATCAACTGCTTTATCCTCTGTATTTTTTTATTATACGATTTTAATGATTCTGAAAAAATTTTCAGAAAAAAATGAATTGGCTAAAATGACTATTTCATTTATAATTGCATCTTCAATACCGTTTTTATACAGTATCTGGCAGGAAGCTCATGTATCGAGGGTCTATACGTTAGGTCTCCTCTTAACATCGATACTTATTTTTTGCACCTTTTCAATCTGGTTAACAGAAGATGAAGGTAAAAAAGTAAAATTCTTTCTGTTTTTGATATTTATTCTGGGTCTCGATTTTTCCGCTCATAGATTGAATTCTCCATTTATTCCATTAATTTTTGTTTTAATATTTTTATTCCTGAGAAATAACCTTCTTAATTTTAAATTCTGGTTTGCGGTGATATTTTTATATTTTATGGGATTATCAATCCATTCATATCTTCTTATTCGGTCGCAGTTCTATCCTCTACTTGATATGGGCAACACTCATACTTTTCAGCAGTTATTCTCATGGATTAAAATGGAACAATATGGTGGTGGATTTAATATTTTAAATTTGTTTAAAAGAAATGCACCTTTGTGGGATTATCAAATTAAATTTATGTATCTGAGATATTTTAGTTGGAATTTTCTGGGCATCGAAAATTCCGGAAATTTTCTTTCCTTCCTGTCAAAATTGTCATTTATTCTTGGAAGTATCGGATTTATTTATTCTTTATTTAGAAAATTTAAAATCTGGATTCTAATATTCATCACTTTTTTATTGTATTCGATTATTCTAATATTATACCTGAATGTTCAGGCAGGATTCCATAATGTCAGAGAAATTGACAGATTATTTATACCGTCTTTTTATATTTTTACGATATGGGTGAGTATAGGGCTCTATTTTATATTCGTTATAATAGATAAATTAATAAGCAAAATAAATTTTAACAGGAAAATTATTTATTCTGTTGTTATAATTATTGCAATATTAATTTTGCCTTTAAATATGCTGATTTCTAACTGGGATGAATGCAATAAGAATAAGTATTATTTTCCAGTTGATTTTGCTTATAATATTTTAAGCAGTTGCGAAAAGAACGCAGTATTATTCACCAACGGCGATAACGATACCTATCCATTGTGGTATTTACAATACGTTGAGGGCTACAGGACTGATGTTTGTGTGGCAAATCTGAGTTTGCTCAATCTACGCTCGTATGTCGAACAAATAACTAAAAAGCCATTTTATTTTCCAATTGATTCGATGGTAATGAAAACATTTGGTTTTGAACCTTCAACTCTCGGAAAACCAGAATTAATAGAAATTATACCGTCTGTTCCAATAAATATTTCAAAAGATACGTTAAGATTTACTTATACAGGTAGAAAAATGGGGGATAAAAACATAATTACTACTCAGGATATGATTTTGTTATCATTTTTAAAAGAGAATAAATTGAAAAGACCTGTTTATTTTTCGTCAACAGTCGCATCTGCAAATTTGATAGGGCTCAAGGATTATTTACATAGTGTAGGTATAATAAATAAATTGCTACCATTCAAAGGGGATGAGATACTTCCGAATGAAATGGGGAAAAATCTTACAGAGGTTTACAAGTATAGATATTTTAACGACAGGGACGTAAGATTGGATGAAATGACTCGAAATCTTTATAACAATTTCAGAACTGCATTTTTGCTTTTTTCAAATTATTATATTAAAATTGGTGATAAACAAAAAGCAAAAAAGATGTTTGATATAATGAACGATAAATTGCCTCTGTGGAGATTTAGTGAAACTCAAAATGAATCCATAAAAAAGTTTGGGGAATTATTACAACAGTGATTTCACTGAAAAAACTAATCTTATTAATAATACTTTTGTTTCTTATGAAATATGATGCAAATGCCCAGATAATTCCACTTGGAGATGTTGATAAAGATGTCTTATTATTTTTAAAAGATGAACTTTATGGAATATTTGGAATCGAATTCAAAATTTCATCGCCTCTTTCTATTCCGCAGTCCACTTATAATGCAAAAAGAGACCAGTATTATTCTTCATCATTACTCCACTATTTGAGGAAATCAACGGATAGAAATATTAATTTGATTCTTGGAATAATTGACAAAGACCTTTACGTTCCACAGTTAAACTTTGTTTTTGGTGAGGCAGAACTTAACGGCAGGTTTGCTATTATATCTTTGACAAGGTTAAAACAGGAATTTTATGGTCTGCCAAAGAATAAAAATATATTTTTCCAGAGAGCAGTAAAAGAAGCGGTTCACGAAATCGGGCACGTTTTGGGATTACAACACTGTGATAATCCACAATGCGTAATGTTTTTTTCAAATAGTTTGTCTGATACGGATAGAAAGAATAAATTTTTCTGTAATAATTGTCAAAAAAAGATGTCTTTAAAAAAATGAGCGGAAAGTTTTTTATAGGGACAAGTGGATGGAACTATCTTCACTGGTGGAATGGGGTCTTTTATCCATCTGAAGTAAAACAGAACAAATGGCTTGAATACTACGCTCAATATTTTGATACTGTGGAAATTAACAGCACTTTTTACAGAATTCCAAGAGAAAAAACCGTTGAAAACTGGAGAAAAAGAGTGCCGGATAATTTTACCTTCGTTGTAAAAGCAAGCAGGATAATTACTCATCTTAAAAAACTTGAAGGTGTAAAGGAAATTCTGTTTAATTTTCTTGACATTTGCAGTGAGTTTAAAGAGAAATTAGGACCAATTCTTTTTCAAACCCCACCATTATTGAAAGTGAATAAGGATAAACTTCAAAACTTGTTAAATGTCATAATTGAACATCCCCTTGGAAATACCACAAGAATTGCATTAGAATTCAGAAATAAAACCTGGTTTTGTGATGAAATATTTGATATACTTAAAAGTGCAAATTCTTCTTTATGCTTTTCGGATATGCCCGAATTTGAAATAGATTCGCCAGTAACAGCGGATTTTGTTTATATCAGAAAACACGGTAAACTCGAAAGATATGCTTCTTTATATTCAGATGAAGAATTGAAAACTTATGCAAGGGATATCAAAAAGTATTTAAAAGAAAATAAAGATGTTTACGTATTTTTTAATAACGATGCTTATGGTTATGCGGTAAAAAATGCAATGACTTTAATTGAGTATGTTAAATAATAAAATTTAAAAAAATGAAAGTTTTTAACTTATTATTAATATTTTTAATTTTATTACAAACAATATTTATGGCAACAACGGTAAAAGGAAAAGATGGTCATATATCGGAGGCAATACCGATTGAAAAGACAGTGGAGATTTTGAAAAAGGTTTCATTTTTTTGAGAAAGTGTCTCAATTTTGTGTCAATTTGTCTCATTTTGTCTCATTTTTTGAATGATTTTAAGAAATGTGAGACAATCAAGTATTTAATTATCAATCAATTACATTATTTGTCTCACTTTTTTTACTTTTTTTAATAATTCTAATTATTTTGTCTGGAGTCATATTATTATATTCAGAGTCGTCATCTGTGTTATCATATTTTTTGAGAAATATCTGGATTGCCCTGATGTCTCCTTGAAGAGCATTTTTGAGCAGTGTTCGGCGGACTTGGGGGAGGTTTAGTTTTAACTCATTATTAATATCTGTGCGGACAGTATTTCTAAGTTTTTTATTTTTAAGCCATCTGTAATAAGTTGGCCTGCTTATACCAAGTTCATTTATTATATCTTTAACTTCCAGATTATCGATTTCTTTTTTATTTATGAGTTCAACAAATTTTCGTTTTTTTGCGGATAAGGTATTGTAATTCATAATATTGTTATATTTTAATGGTAATATATTATATTATATTAGTTATAATAATAACATTTATAATTTAATATATTTTTTGAGGGAAGTCAAGAGAAATTGTTGGGGGTATGAATTAAATGCAGAATTGGGATTTGTTTTTTGGTGATTTAAGTGAAAAAAAATACATTTTACTTGATTTTCGGAAACTAATGTAGTAAGTTTTTGAAGAAAACTAAAAATAAAAATAAATAAGTATGGTGTC
>CAZBIT010000025.1:0-12105 GCA_964491835.1 uncultured bacterium | reverse complement strand
AAATGTTGGTAATATCTTGAATGAAAATGTTGAACCTGAGAGAATAATAACAAAAGAAAATTTAAAAGTAAATGAATTTATATTCAGAAACGATGTCAGTGAAGAAAATTATAAAGATGAAATAAAAATAGATAAAAATGATAATAATATAAATAATAACGGAGAACATCAAAAAATAAATAATGATAATAATAAAGTTGAAAAAATTATTGAACTCAATTTGCCACAAAGTGAAGATATAGAGGAAAATATTAAAAGGATTCCATTTAAGATAGTTAATAAAGATTATTTAAAAATAGATAAATATGATAATAATATAGATAATAACGGGGAACATCAAAAAATAGATAATGATAATAATAAAGTTGAAAAAATTATTGAACTCAATTTGTTGCAAAGTGAAGATGTAGAGGAAAATATTAAAAGAATTCCATTTAAGATAGTTGATAAAGATTATTTAAAAATCGAAAATAAGGAAGATAAAATAAATGAAAAAATTCCAATAAATAATGGAAATAACTACAGAGCAGTAATGAAATTAGATAAGAAAGGTGAATCTGAATTATATATTTTTATTGACGATATTAATGATATTATTAAACAGACGATTGAAGTTAGTAATGTGTTTGCAAATATGGAAAATATAGTTAAAGAAGAAGACTGTTCTTTCCAAATTCCAATTGCAGTTAGTCAAGATGAGAAAATTGAAAGTGAAGTGGTTCAAAAATTATTTAATAATAACGTAAAAATTTCAATTGTGCCAAAAAATATGGAGATTATTAAAGAACAAGTTAATAATGTTTCGGGAGAAGATACTTCAATTAGAGTTCCTGTCAAACTTGTAATTCCTGAAAATAGTAATGAAAATAAATTTGAAGTTGTCGTTGAAATAAGTAAGAAAAATATTCCAAAAATAATAAATTATGAAAATGATAATAATATATATGATAGTAAAATAAATTATGATAAGGAATCTGTTAATAATATAAATAATATTATTCGTCGGGACGAAAAACAGGATAATAAAGAAATACAGATTAAACTTATTATAACTTTTGAAAAAGAGAATAAACCTAATTTATCAATAAATGATAAGAATTCAGATAAATTTTTATTAGAAACAAATAAAAATACAAATAATGTTTTAAAGGAACCTTTTAAAGTTATTAAAATCAATAATGAAGATTCAAATAATTTTATAAATATTAAAGGTAAATCTAATAATTTCATTGACAAAGTTAATGTTAATATAGAAAATAATTTCAATGAAAATACAACGCCAAAGGAGGTTTTAAATATTCCCGTCGAAATTTCTTATGAAAAAGTAATGGAAAAGGGTAATGATAAAACAATTAAAGCAAATTTAGTGTTCGAAAAGAATACCGAGGTCGAAAGAAAGAATTATTTGAAAGATATAAAAATCCCTGAGATTGAAACCACATTGACAAATAAAGTTAATTTCCAAGAGGATGGTTTTTCCAAAAATAGTTTCAATTTAAATACTTCCACCAATGGAATGAATTTGTTTGATAGAAAGGGAAAAGATATAAATTCTGATGAATTTGATGTTAATACAGTTTTGTCGTTAAAAAATGAAGGATTTATAAATAAATTAAAAGAAATGGGGAGTGTTGAAGATAAAGAAGGTAATATATTATATAATAAGGATGTAATTGAAAATAATATAGAGAGAATTGTTCAAGAAGCAAGGATGGTTTTGCGAAAGGGGAAAAGTGAGATTAAATTGGAACTTGAACCTAAGAGTTTGGGTAAGATTGAAATGAAAATAACTATGGAGCATTCTGATATTGTTGCAAAGATTAAAGTAGATTCACAAGAAGTTAAAAATTTATTTTTAGATAATATTAGTAAATTAAAAGATTCACTTAACGAAAGTGGAGTTCAGATTCAGAAAATTGATATTTATGTGAGAGATGGGCAAAATAGTTTTTCAAGATTCAATTATGCTGAAAACAGGAATAATTTTAATGAAAACCACAGAGAAAGTAAACGATATAATGCTTTAAATGAAAAAGAGGTTAATCCTATTTCAGTAATAAGAAGTATGGGATATAATACAATAGAATTAATTGCATAATTTTAAAATTAAAAATAAAAGGAGTTAAAAATGAGTATAGTGACATCAAAAGTTAGTGATTTATTAGCACCAAAATCAGAAACACCAAAATCAAAGGACATCGGCACAAAAGAACAATTTTTAACCTTACTTGTTACTCAATTGAAAAATCAGAATCCGCTTGATCCAACTGACCCATCGGATTTTTCTGCACAACTTGCTCAATTTTCGTCATTGGAACAATTGTTAAATATTAATACGAATTTAGAGAAGAGTTTGAATGAGAACGCCACTTTAAATCAATTGTTAAATAGTTCGGTTGCCGCGAATTTAATCGGCAAAAATGTAAGTGCTACGGGTAATGCTATCAAACATATAAGCGGTGATACAGAGAATATTAACTTGATGCTCGAGAAGGATGCGAAATATGTTAATGTTGAGATAAAAGATGCTAATGGAACAGTCATAAGAAGTATAGTCAAAGAAAATTTAGAGAAAGGTGAAAATTTGATAGAATGGGATGGAAAAGATGCGGATGGTGTTCCTGCAAGCAGTGGGGATTATACAATTAACGTAACTGCAAAAGATATTCAAGATAATAATGTGAATGCGATTCAATACGTGATGGGAAGGGTAGAAGGGGTTAGGTTTGTGGATGGTCAAGCATATCTCGTTATTAATGGAAAAGAAGTAAGTATATCAGAATTAAATGAAGTATTTGAATAATGTTAATTTTTTATTTATGAAAGGAGGTGATATTTAAATTGACGCCAATCAGCGGTCCATATCTTCAAGGGACAAATAAAGTTGTTAATAATGCACCTTGCCAAAAAGGAATTTCGGAAAAAGAAGAATGTAATAAATTTGATAAGATACTGAAAAATAGTATTGAAACCGCTGATTTGAAATTTTCTGCTCACGCAATAGAACGATTAAACTACCGTGACATCTCGTTAGAAAAGGATGACCTATTAAAACTGAATGAAGCGGTAAAAAAAGCTCAATCTAAAGGTTCTAAAGAATCACTGATACTTTTAAATGATGTTGCGCTGATAGTAAGCGTCAAGAATAAAATGGTGATAACAGCAGTAGATAAGGCACAAATGAAGGAAAAGATATTCACGAATATTGATAGTACTGTTATTCTCTGAATTTTTTGATTTAAAGGAATCTCTTCTAAAGTTATCTGGCAATAGGTGGACCGCAGATAGGAAATTAAATGTTCATAAAGGAGTGGTTTTAAAAACTTGAAAAGACGAAACGGGCTGGGCCTTATATAGGGAGCCCGAATTCTGCCAAATGACAGAGGCAGAATAAAAAAAAGAGGAGGATTTCTTTATGGCAATTATAAGGTCGATTTATGCGGGTATTTCTGGACTGCGAACCCATCAAGCCTTTTTGGATGTTGTTGGAAATAATATTGCTAATGTCAATACTATTGGTTTTAAAGCTGGTAGAATTACTTTTGAAGAGACATTCTCTCTAACATTAGCTTCTGCACAAATGCCCAATAACAGATTGGGTGGCGTTAATCCTTTACAACTTGGACTTGGAACCAATATAGGAAGCATCGATACTCTTGTTTCCCAAGGAACGTTGGAAACCACTGAACAAACGACAGATCTTGCACTTCAAGGAAATGGTTGGTTTATTTTAAGTGATAAAATAAATCAGTATTATACGCGTTCTGGCGCATTCCAATTTGACGCTCAAGGTTCACTTGTAAATCCTAACAATGGGTCACGTGTCCAGGGAGTTTTAGCAAACACACAGGGGATTATTCCTGTAGGAGAACCACTTACAGATATCATACTTCCATTCGGTAAAAAAGCACCTGCCAAATCCACTACAGCCGTGTCTTTTACTGGAAACCTTAATGCTGGAGAAGAGTCAAAAGGAACTGTTTTAAGGACAAAACCGGTGTATGCAGTTGAAAGGACGGGAAGGATTCTGCCGGGTTCAAATTCAAACGTTCAAGGTTTGTTAGCAAGAAGCAGTGCCGGCGTTACAACAAGTGTTGAAGGTGTAACTGAAAATGCTACAACTGTTACTGTAAGTGATGGTCTCGATAGAAATGCCGATGGAGTTATTAATGTAAGTGATAACTTTGTTTTTACTTTTGTTGGACGTAACACTGCATCTGATTTGGACTTCCATTCTTTACAGGATATGGTTGATGGCATTAATAATGTTTTTAAAGCAGGTGGATTAGCAAATCCGACTGGTGCAAGTGCATATTCCGTAAATCCTACAGGTCTTCAGACATTAAGTGCTCAAATTCAATCTGATGGAAGCATACAGTTTACACGTGCTAATCCTAATCTTTCTATGGTAGGTGAAGGACTTAAAATAATAAGCACAAATAGTAATCTTCAGAGGTCTCTGGAGTCAGCAAATAATACCTCTCTTACAACTGCAACTTCTTCTACAGACATGTTCTCACACATTGCAGAATCTGATGACATAATGACATATCTTCGTGACCAGAACGGTGTGGGTTTGGGACTTCAAACAGGTGATCAAATAGCAATCGACGGGAACGTCGGTGGAATTTCTATTTCAAATATATACCAGACATTTAATATTACTACTGGTACAGAAAATTATGGACAATTTTTAGAAAGAATTAGAAAAGCGTTTGACATTATATCAGAGAGTGGCGGAGTTGATGTTTCTTCAGAAGGATACCTTCAATTAACGGGCGATGGCGGAACTGCAAATGAAATTTCCAGTGTAAACATTAGGACTACAAATAGACCATATTTTAATGCTATATTTGACAGTACCCCTAATAACTGGATAGAAACACAAAAAGCGAATGATGTGACTGCAGCAGCTTCAGCCACAGTTTTTGATTCTCTTGGTCAAAAACACATACTTACTCTGACATTTAAGAAAGATTCAAAAACAGTTAATAAGTGGAATTTTGAATTTAATGTTAATGAACCTGCAACGATTTCTGGAGGTTCAACTGGATATATAACTTTTGACACAGATGGTTCTCTTTCAACGTTTGTCCATTTGGGTGCTGCGACAACCGTGTCTTTTTCACCAAAGACGGGTGCGGTTGACCCTGTAAATATAACTATAAATCCTGGAACTGTGGGATTGTTTGATGGTATAACACAATTGGGTACATTTACTTCTCTTGTTGCAAATGACCAAAATGGTTATGGTATGGGTGAATTGGATTCTATCTCAATAGACAATGAAGGTAGGATAACTGGTACTTTTACGAACGGTGTTAGCCAACTAATGGGACAACTTGCTGTTGCTACTTTTAATAATTCAAGAGGACTAACTCGAGGAAGCGATAATACGTTTTTTGAATCAGCCAACTCTGGAACTCCAATCGTTGGATATGCTGGAACAAGTATCCCGACAAAAATTGTTCCTGGAGCACTTGAACAATCCAATGTCGAACTTGCACAGGAATTTACAAATATGATAATTGCTCAAAGAGGATTCCAGGCTAATGCAAGAGTAGTAACTACCAGTGACCAGATGCTAACTGAAATAGTAAATCTTAAAACATAATTTTTAAAATATGGCGAGGGGAAAATTATTCCCCTCGCCGTAGATTAAAGAAAAATATTCCCGTTATAAATTAATTGTTTATATTAATTTTTGAAATTTATTTTGCCAAATAAATAAAAGGCATAAATATTTATTATTAAATAAATTAAAATATTTATATTTAATAAAAATTATGTTATTATTTATTATTGGCAAAATTGTTGCTACATTTTTAAATAAATAAATTGTAATTAAATTTTTAAAAAGGGATTTATATCAAAGGAGTGTGTTTGATTTGAAAATCCTTCCTTTTATAATATTTCAACTGTTTTTAAAAGTGTAAATTTAAAAATTAAATTTTATATCCTTATAACAGGATGTATTGTTTATTATTTTTAATAGAAAGTCAGGGAAAGATGATTGAAGTAAAAAGAATTAATGGAAGGGATTTAATTATAAATGCGGAATTGATTGAATTTATTGAAGTTACTCCTGATACTATTATCTCTATGTCAACGGGAAAAAAGATTATAGTAAAAGATACTCCTGAAGAAGTAATAAAAAAGGTATTGGAATATAGAAGAGAAATTTTCCCTCTTAAAAAGTTTAAGAAACTTACGGAAGAGGAAATATATATGTTAAATTTAAATATTGATAAAGAGTAAAATTATAGTCATATAAATTTTTTCATTTTCTTATAAAATAATTTGTTATACGGTAAAAAATATATTATTTTATATAATGGATTGATATATAAAATTTCAATGTTTTTAAAACAAGGGAGTACATAAATGGATTTTACAACACTATTGGGATTATTTTTGGGGTTAATATTTGTTGCAAGTTCTATTATGTTACAAGGAAGCCCTTTACTTTTTGTTGATTTGGGTTCTGCCATATTAACATTTGGAGGCACTTTTGCGTCTATACTTATTACTTTTCCTACAAAGGATATATTAAAATCGTTTAGTATAATGAAACACGTTTTTTTTCAGAAAAAGGAAACAAGTGGGGAAGTAATAGCGCTTCTTGTAAAGTTTGCTGAAAGAGCAAGAAGAGAGGGTATATTAGCACTTGAAAAGCAAATGGAGGAGGTTAGTGATATATTTTTAAGGAATGGGATTCAGTTGGCAGTTGATGGAACTGAGCCAGAATTACTAAGGGAAATTATGGAAACAGAATTAAGTTATATTGAAGAAAGGCATAAAGTAGGCAGGATAATGATGGAACAATTAGCGGCTCTTGCTCCTGCATGGGGTATGATTGGAACGCTTTTGGGTTTAGTTCTTATGCTTGCATCGCTCGATGACCCTTCTAAGATTGGTCCTGGTATGGCTTTAGCACTTATAACTTCATTTTATGGAGCAATGGCATCATATTTTGTATTTCAGCCATTTGGTAATAAACTTGATTTGAGGACGAAAGAAGAAATCCTGGTAAAATCACTTATGCTTACGGGAATTTTGTCTATTCAATCAGGTGATAATCCAAGAATTGTAGAACAAAAGTTAAATTCTTTTATTGCACCAGGGAGGAGAAGAGCAAGAGAAGAGAAATAATGTATAAGAAAGAAGTCGGAAGATACCAAAATATAATTTTTTAAAAAGTAATAAGAATTGAGAGGA
This sequence comes from uncultured bacterium, assembly GCA_964491835.1. Lineage (GTDB taxonomy): Bacteria > SM23-31 > SM23-31 > JAUVVT01 > JAUVVT01 > CAZBIT01. Next base: position 4,887 of record CAZBIT010000025.1, on the reverse strand, counting down.
GAAATAATATGGCAAGGAAGAAATCGGAAGATGTACCTCCACCGGGAGCACCAAGATATTTGACAACGTATGGGGATATGATGACCCAGATTGTAGTATTTTTCGTACTTTTATTGTCATTTTCTTCAATGAGACAAGAACAATTCAATCGTGCTATGGGTTCTATGCAGGGAGCATTTGGTGTATTGCCTTATGACCCGGCACTCATTATACCTAATGTTGTTCCGATTCCAGAATTAACAAACCTTCAGGAAAGTGAGATTGAACAATCCATAGTAAAATTAGAAGATATCTTATCTGAACAACAATTGAAGGAGACCGTTCGTCTTCAGGTTGGTGATAAAGGTATAAGTATTGTAATTGATGATGTTGTGATGTTTGCACCAGGGAATGCAGAACTCAAACCCAAGGCATATCCGATATTAACGAGAGTAGCGGCGCTTGCAAGAGGATGGCCAAATATTATCAGGGTTGAAGGACATACTGATAGCGACCCTATTAAAACGGCTCAATTTCCTTCTAACTGGGAACTTTCAAGTGCAAGAGCAATGAGTGTGTTGCACTTTTTTCAGGATGATGCAGGATTTGAACCGCGAAATTTAACTGCAATTGGAAAAGGAGAATATCATCCAATTATGCCAAATGATACTCCAGAAAATAAAGCGAAAAATAGAAGAATTGAAATATATATTGACTATAATTCGGAGGTTAGACCTCCAGTGGGAACTATATCAGGTGTAAGATAATTTTTCGATTTTTAATCTTTAATAAGTTTGGATTTAATATATTTGGAGGGAAATATGCCAGATAAATTAGAAGCAGATGAAACTGTGGAGGAAACCCCATCTAAGCCGAAAGTAAAAAAGGGGAAATCAAAACTTTTAACTGTTGGTATTCCAGTTGTTTTAGTTCAAATAATATTAGCATATATTATTGTTGTGTGGTTACTTCGTCCAAGTATGCCAGAAAAAGAAAAAGAGGAAGGAACGAAAACAGAAGTAAAGAAACCAAAGAAAAAAGAGGTATTTGGAATTCCTTTTACAATTGAGAAACTTACTATAAATATTCCGTCAGAGGACAAAAAAAGTAGATTTTTGGTTGGTGATATTGCATTTGAATGTGAAAATCAAAAGACGGCAGATGAGATGGCTAAGCGAGTTGTTCAAATAAGAGACGTTGTTATAGGAACAATTATGAGCAAAAAACTTGCCCAGCTTTTAAACAATAATTTTGTTGAAGATACACTCAAAATCGAATTACGAGATAAAGTTAATGATATTTTAATGATTGGACAGGTGAAGAGCGTCTATTTCAGTCAAAGAATTATTAATTAAAGGAGTAAATAATGGCAGAAATATTATCTCAAAAAGAGATAGATGCCTTACTTTCAACGGTTTCGGCAGAGGAAAAAGAGGAAGTTGGAGCTGTCGAAGCTGCCAAGGAAGAAGTAAAAGAGAAGATTGCAAACGTCTATGATTTTAAACATCCTAATAGAGTTTCAAAAGACCAATTGAGGACCTTGCAGTCAATTCATGAAGCGTTTGGAAAAATGTTTAATGCTTACCTTGCGGTAAGATTGAGGACAATTGTTGATATTAACCTTATATCAGTTGACCAGTTACAATATTCTGAGTTTATTCTCTCTATATCTGACCCAAGTTGTATATATATATATCGTATTGAGGAATTAAATGGTGTAGGGATTCTTGAAATAAGTCCAAATCTTGTGTTATTTATCGTTGATAGGTTATTTGGTGGAAAGGGTGGAGCTGCTGCCGAAGAAGCACGGGTTATAACAAGCATTGAGCAAATAGTGATGAAAAAGATAATTGAGAAAGCAATGGAAAATATTGCTACTGCATGGCAACAAGTCGCTCCTCTTACTTTTATCCTTGAAGGATTTGAAAGTAATCCGGATGTTGTGCAGATTGCACCACCCGGTGAAACTGTTATAACAATTTCTCTTGAAATAAAGATTCAAGATGCCTCCAGTTTAATGAACATCTGCTATCCTTACCTTACACTTGAAGATGTAATTTCTAAACTCAATGTCCAACATTTTGTTTCTATGACAAAAAAGGAGGTATCAGAAAAAGAAACTGAAACAATTAACGAGCGTTTAAAATTAAGTTCTCTTCCGGTTACATCTTATCTCGGAAAGACTTCCATAACATTGAAAGATTTACTTGGATTAAAAGTGGGTGATGTTGTTAAGCTTGATAAAAGAGTCAATGACTTTCTTGAAATAGATATTGGTGGAAGTAAGAAGTTTTTGGGAAAACCAGGAATATCTGGAAAGAGGAAAGCTATAAAAATTGTTAGACCACTTACTAAAGATGATAATTATGAATATTAACTCTGTGTATTAAAATGAAAATATATTAAAAAATATTATAATAAAGAACAGGGTAAATAATATGGCTATTTCTAATGAGATAAATGAATTTCTTAAGTCAATAACGCAATCAATTTCTAAGGAAACTGCGGATATTTTATCAACAGTTATTGGCAAGAACCTCGTTATTTCAGTGAATAATATTAAGGAACTCGATATGAATGAAGTAATTTCATCATATCCTCCTGAGGTTGTAAGTGTTAAATTCACGATTTCTGATAATCCTGAAGATATAGTAAATGTTCTTTTTGAAAAAGATGTGGCGGTTAAGATATCATCATGGATGATGATGGAGAGTGATGAAGGAGTGGAATTTTCTGAAGAACACCTTGATTCAATAAAAGAAACAGCAAATCAAATACTTAGTCATTTATCTTCCGTTTTGACAGAGGAATTGGGAAAAAGAGTGGATTTTTATTCAATAAGAGCAGAAGTATTAAAACTTGAGCCCAATTTGTTCGGTTTTCCAAATCCATTATCATCTGAATATTCTGTAAATATGGGGGATGAAAAGGAGAGAAAGGTTATAATGGTATTATCAACGGATGTAATAGAACGTTTTCAAAAGGGCGAAGAGGAACCCGAATCAACCGGAGAAATTGCTTCTGAAGAATTTAAAAATGAAGAAGGAAGTGAAGTGCTTGCTGAAGAAATTGAAGAAGGTTCCGGACCCCAAATGGAAGAATCTTTACCTATAGCTGAAAAAGAAGAAATTTTAAAGGCAGAAGTTCAACTCCCTGAAGAAGTTACCGGTAAAATGGAGGTTCTTATGGATTTATCACTCCCGATAGTTATTGAATTGGGAAGAACAAGAATGTTAATAAAAGATATACTTGAACTTGGACACGGTTCCGTTATAGAATTTGATAAGTTAGCAGGTGAACCAGTTGACCTTCTTATAAATGATAAAAAAATTGCAGAAGGTGAAGTTGTCGTCATAGAGGAACACTTTGGAATAAGGTTAACTCATCTTATTAAGCCTTCAGAAAGAATAAAAAGATTGGGTAAATAATTTAAGTAAATAATTAAATAAAAAATAAAAGGACTATTATGAAGTTAAGGATAACTGTTTTAACAGTTATTTTTATTTTGTCAATTTCTGGTATAGTGAACAAAGGTTTATCTCAGAATCAGATTAAATCTGAAAATCTTGATGTGACAAAATCAAATGCGGATTCTATAATTAATGGTTATGCAAACTCCGAAGTTCCTGAATTGCCGAATATGGGTGGTATGGTTTTTAAAGGATTGTTTTCTCTCATTATAGTTTTCGCATTAATAATTGGATTTGCTTTATTTTTAAAGAAATTTGTATATAATCGCAATGGATTTCGAGTGTCGGGTGGGTTGGTTAAGGTCATTAGTACAACATTTATTGGTCCAAAGAAATCAATTCATCTGATTAAGGTAATGGATAAAATTTTGGTCGTTGGAGTAACTGATAACCAGATGCAAACCTTGGCAGAATTTAAGGAAGGGGATATTCCAAATTCTTTGGTTGAGAATAGAAAAATAGATGAATCAACAAAACAATATTCAAGTTATTTTTCTCACATTTTTGATAAGGTTAGGAAAAAAAATCATCAATAATAAGAGCAATGATAAGTAAATTTATAAATAAAAGAAATTTGATATCTGTGCTTTTTGTTTTTCTGTTGGGATTATTTTTAATCAATGAAAAGATAGATTGTCAAACACCCATACCGAGAATTACTCTTGGAATTGAACGTGCGGATAAGCCAGAAGATGTGGCAATGTCCATACAGATACTATTCTTAATGACCATTCTATCGCTTGCACCAGCAATTTTAATATTGATGACATCATTCACAAGGATTATTATAATATTTCATTTTATAAGACAGGCGCTCGGAACACAGCAAATGCCTTCAAATCAAATCCTGATAGGTTTGGCTTTATTCCTTACCTTTTTCATTATGTCGCCCGTATGGAATGAGATAAATCAAAATGCTATTCAACCTTATCTTGAAGAAAAAATAACGAGTAAAAATGCTTTTGTTATCGCTGAACAACCAGTTAAAAAATTTATGTTGAAACTTGTGCGAGAAAAAGACCTTGGACTTTTTGTTAAGTTTGCCAATATGGAAAAACCCGCAAATAGATCTGAAATACCAATGAGAGTTCTTGTGCCAGCATTTGTTATATCGGAACTGCGTATAGCGTTCCAAATAGGATTTGTTCTTTATATTCCATTTCTTATGATTGATATGATTGTAGCAAGTGTTCTTATGTCTATGGGTATGCTTATGTTACCACCGATAATGATATCACTTCCATTTAAGATTCTTTTGTTTGTTCTTGTTGATGGATGGTATCTTATCGTCGAATCTATTGTAAGAAGTTTCGGTTGATTTTTAAAATAACTTTAATAAAAAATTAGTTTAAATTTCAAATAGTTCTTAAAAGGGAGTGGACATGACGCAACAATTCGTGATACACTTGGCTCGCGAAGCGATTTATTATACAATGCT
>CAZBIT010000024.1:0-12212 GCA_964491835.1 uncultured bacterium | reverse complement strand
CTCTGTTGGGTATGATATGTATTTCAATTCTGTTATTTTCAAAGATAATGTCTTTCAAATCTACACCTGTAGAAACGTAAAATTTACCATTTTCAATAGAATTGAGTATATTAACAGGAGTTAATTTTTTTGCTTTTACGCAAATCCAACCACGTCCTGGATTCGATTTTGTTCTTGAAAATTCTTTAAAATTATGAGCGTCATCTGATACAATTGCAAATATTTTCTTATCAGAACTTAAAATGTCATCCCACATTTCTTCAGTACTTTGAAAACCTCCACCACCAAAATTATTAACTGCTGGATGACCGTTATACAATTCAAAAAGATAACAATTGTTTATATTTTTTATTATTTCTGTGGAAATTGCCCAATTAAAGTTCGGGTGATTGATTATTGGAATTCCATTTACGATTCTTGTATTATCGACATTTTTCTGGATTATTTCTTGTTTACTTTCACCAGAAGAGGGAGAAATTACTTTTTTTATTCTAAGTGCATTTAAATGGAGAGAATTTTTTGATGATATTTCTTCACCGGGTATTAGTATGAAATTATCGGATGGGTCCTGGTCTAAATATTCTGTTTCTGTAAGTATGTTATGGTCTGTAATAGCCAAGAAGTTATATCCATTGTTTTTATACCATTTGACAACTTCTTGAGGACTTGTATCACCATCGCTATTTGTTGTGTGAGTATGAGTATTTCCTTTATACCATTTTTCTTCATTTTGTTGTTCATTTTTTAATTTTATGTTATTGAAAAGATTTGAAGTATTATTATGAAGGATAAAATTATAACATAAAATTGAAATAATTAAAAATAATGTTAATGTGTATTTCTTCATATAATTTGTTCCTTTATAAAATTTACAAGTTTATTTTTTCAGTAATCTCATTGAATATATCGCCTAATATGCATTTCCTCTTATATGTGCATATCGTTATAAAATATGCTCCAGATTGAGAATAATCATAATTTTTTAATCTAATGGAATATCTATGATAATTACATTTCACTTTTCATTAGTGATTGTATAAAAACATTTGTTTTTAATTTTTAAGTTGCTTGTATTAATTGTATTTATTTAAATATTGTATTAAATGTGTATTTTTATCCATTTTGTGAGATTGGATTTAATATAATTAAGTTTTTTGATAAGATAATAAATCCTTAGAATAGGTCTTGTGGTAGAATATGAATAATTTCATCAAATCCTTCATCAAAGGTAGGTTCTTCAAACTCTGATTCCATTCTGTCAAAAATTTCTTCCATCTGCCATAGTTTGTCTTCAGATATTTTTTTAATGTTTCTATAATTTTCTTTACAGGTTTCTATTGGAATTCTGAAATATTTGCAAATGATTTTAATGTTTTCTGGTTTATGTGTGTGTTCTTCTCTTTGCCTTTTAAATTTATTTACTAAATCAATAAATCTTTTTCTTCGATTTTTGTCAATATTTGTTCTATCGATGACAATATTAAGTTTATTGGAAAGGGAATCAATTATTAATTTTTCTTCTATGTTGTAATAAATATTTTTCCACTCAATTTTATATTCTTCATTCATCGAACAAATAATGTCTCCTAAGCAAACACGCACATCAAAAGGATGAAATTCCCTTATATGATGCGACTTTCCACAAGCAGGGAATCCAGTCATAACCGTTAAGATTTGGTCTTGTTTAAAAAATTTATAAGCAGGTTTAAATAGTAAGTTAATATTTTTTGCAAAAATGACATCAGTTTTTGTATCTCCAATAACAATGGAGTTAATTATATCAATTTCATCATCTTTTAGTATGTCTTTTAAAATTGCTTTGTTTGGCTTAAATTTTTCTGACTCTGAATCCTCTCCAATGAAGTAACGGAATTTATCTCGGCAGTTTTCATTAAAAGAATTAATTATATTATTACATATTGTTTCTTGAACTTTTTTTGTTGTGGTTCCCTTTTTTATGCCAGGTTGGTTTGTTGTAATCACAATGTGAAAATCATTTTCAAGCATTTTGCTAACGATTTCTTTGACGTTTTTATGAAATTCCCATCTTTCTGTTTCTTGAGGGAATAAAGTTCCCGAAGTTGATTTTATTAATGTATGGTCTCTGTTAAAAAAAGAGAATTTTTTTTCTGATTTTTCTTTCATTTTCTATCCGGTCTCAATTTATGTGATTTTATTGGTTATAAATATAATTCAGAAAAAAAAATAAGTCAAGTAATTTAAAATTAATAATTTTATTTTATTTAATTTTGTAATTCAAAAAGAAATTCATCTAAAATTAAAGTATTTTTTGTGAATTTCCGATTATAGCAATAGCCCTCATTTTTTATTCTTTTCCATTGAGTTTTTGATAAAAATTTTTATAAAGGATTTAATAAACGAAATTTATTAAGGAGGATAAAATGCAAGTAAATGCAATCTCTCAGACGTATAATAATACAATTAAATCGTTTTTAATTAATAAAAAGGAGAATCCCGATGTTCAATCCATTGTTTATGATAATGAAAGTTACAAAGTTACACTTTCAATGGAATCGACTACTGTTAAAAATACTTATACCGTAGAAGTAAATGGATTGAACGAGAATAAGGATAAAAATAATTTACAGGAAGTAGAAAACAATTTACCTGAAAATTTGGTAAAAACAAAAGAAGATATAAGAAAAGAAATCGAATTACAGACAATTCAATTACTCTCAAAGTATCTTGAGGGATTTCCGGAAGTGAAACAGAGTTTGAATGAGTTCTTTGTAAATAATCCCGAGGCATTGGTGGACATTGAAGCGGGCAAAATTCCCGAGTATTTTAACGTTGAAAATACTGCGAAAAGAATATTAGATATATATTTCTCTCAATACAACGGCGAAGATAAAAAGGCATTTGTTGAGCGGGCAAAAGGCATAATTTCTCAAGCATACAGTGAAGTTGAACAGATGGTAGGAACACTTCCTGATATTGTTATTCAAACCAGAGATAAGGTATATGAAATACTTGATAAGTTTGCAAATGGAGGGGAAGTTTCTGATTTTATAAAGATTAATAATGGCTAAATTGTTTGATGGATTTTATATTTGATGATTTTCATCGAGGTTTTATTTGCTGAATTTTCTGATAGTATTCAACATAGCGTCGAAGTTTTCAAGTGGAACGTCTGACGTGAGTTCGTGTGCTGGAGAGATGATGTATCCGCCTTTTATGCCCAAAATTTTCACTGTGTTTTCAACTTCTTTTTGAACGTCATCGACGCTTCCAAATGTAAGGGTTTTTTGTAAACTCAGTCCACCCCAGAATGAAAGGTCATTGGAATAATTTTTTGACAGTTCCTCAATGGGCATCGCCTGTGGCTGAATGGGATTTAAAACGTCAAGTCCGCTTTTGATAAGGTCGGGAATAATTTCTCGAACATCTCCACAGGTATGATGAAACACCGATAAACCTGCATCCTTATATACTTTCCAGATTTTTGCTATGCGTGGCTTGATAAGTTCTCTCCATAGTTTAGGTGAAAAGAGCAATCCTTTTTGCTGTCCCCAATCGTCTCCTGTCATACCACCATCAACGCCACAAGCAACATACCTTTTTGCAAGTTGAACCTGATACTCTGTAATTCTATCTAAAAGTTCTTCGGCAAACTTTTTATTTTCTAACATATCAAAAAGGAAATTTTCAAATCCTCTTAAACAGTATGCTCTCTCCCATAAAACAAAAGAGTGGTCTGATATAACAAAAAGTTTGTTTTTGTATTTTTTTACCGTTTCTTTTACGTTTTCAATTAATTGGGATTCATTTGGGTCGGGGAATTGATAAATATTGTATAAATTGATGTTTTTAAGAGGGTAATACCTTACAAAGAATCCTTCAGTAACTACGAGGTCCCACCCAATTCCAAAATTGTCAAATCTTATTCCATTTTTATGGTCTTCAATTTTTGTATCGTTTACATATCCAATGCGGATGTAATGATTTAGTGTATCCTGTAGTTCAAGTATGTCAATTCCAAGATGGTTTGCAATTTTTTCTCCCATTTCGGGGGTAAATTCAATGTGGGATGGGAATAGGTCTTGCTTTTTTCTTTTTATAGCGTTCAGAACAATTTCTTTATTCATTTTTTATGAAAGAAATAATGCAAGATGTCAATTGCGACATCATTGAGATATAAAAATTAGCGGATTTTAAAACTATATTTCTTGAACCAGAACGTGATGGACGATGCTGCGATTAATTCTATGACTATTTCAGGAATAAATATAATAAAACCACTGAATATAACTTGATTGAAGGGGATAGTATTTCTAAGAAGTGTATTTAAACAAAAGTGTAAATATATTACGCCAAAAATATATAATATTAAAAGACCAGTTAAATTTCCAAAAATAAGTTTTATTAAAGCAGATTTATGTTTTGTATAATCAATTTTTTCGACTAATAAACCGGTTAAATATACGGATGGAATGAAGCCAAGCAAATATCCAAAAGAGGGTTGAAAAATATATCCAGGTCCACCACCGTTTGCAAAGATTGGTAATCCTAATAAACCCAATGTCACATATAAAATCTGACTATATGTGCCATCCTTTTTCCCTAACAAATTAGCAGATAAAAGGACAAGTAAAGTTTGTAAAGTAAACGGAACAGGATAAAATGGAATCTTGACAAATGCAGAAGCAGACATAAGAAAAGTAAAAACAGAAATATAAATAATTCTTGTTAGTAAAATTTCTTTTTCAGATTTGGTTTCTATTTTGACTATTGTCTCCATAATTGGTATAATCCTTTATTAAATTATTAAAAAATTTATAGTTATTTTGGTTATAAAATTTTTTTATTAATTTAATCAAATTTAATTAAAATAAAAAGTATTTTCTTTTTGAATTTTTGAACGGATTTATTCGTTTATGTGTAATTTAAAGTAGATAAAGATAAAATTAATAAATTACAAAGGAGGATAAAATATGAAAAAGGTAAACATTATATTTTTGGCGGTATCAACGATTTTCTTTTTTACATATGGATTACTTGCTCAAGAGAAAAAACCTGCTGCACCTGAAAAGAAAGTTGAAAAAAGATTAACAAGGGCAGAAAATTTACTTAAAAATCGACTTAATCTTGCCGATGAGCAAATTAATAAATTAAAAGAAATTGATAAGAATTGGAGAACGGAGCAGGATAAGAGGAGGAGAGATTTAAGAAACCTTAGAGAAGAACTTGGAGATTTGATGAAGGAAAAAAATCCAAATGTATCAGAAGTAAATAAAAAGGTTGAACAAATTAACTCTATTCAATCAGAACTTCATAGGAAAACAATTGATAACACGCTTGAAAGGAGAAAAGTTTTTAACGATGAACAATGGGAAAAATTCAAAAGAGTAAGGAATTTTTTAGGACCGAGAGGAACACAGTTACAGAGAAGACCCCCAATGTTTATGCGTGATTATAGACCTTTTATGAACAATAGGGGTTTTGGTCCTAATTATAGATTCAATCAAAGACCGTTTGATTTTAGAGGGGGACCCTGGTTTGAAGGAGGACCACAATTCAGGGGTGGATATGGAATTCCTAACCAATCAAGACCACCTATGCAACCAAGACCGCAGAGGGGATATAATCCCTGGTTCGAAGAAGGTTTTGGTAATGTCGTGGAAGAAGAATTAAATGATATTGGAACGTTGTCGGGTGCTATTGACAATGAAGAATTATTTAACAGTTTACTTTCTAATGAAGAAGTTGTTCCGGTAACAGAAGATGAGTTAGATGATATTGGGATAATATTAGGAATTATTGGGGATGAAGAATTTATTTTTGACGATTCACTTTTTTATAATGAGGCCGTTCCAATAACTGAAGATGAATTAGAATAAGTATTATATAGAATGTTTATGAATTACAATAAAATCAATAAGATACTGCAACAGAAATTATTTTAGTGGTATTTGGTTATGAAACTAACGATTACATAATTTAAAGAAACTGTAATAAAATTGTTGAACTATTGATTAATTTTATTATCTTATCGTATTGTGGATTCAGAAACATTAAAATCAAATATTTTATCCAAAGATGCAAGCGATGAAGTCCTTGTGGAAATGGTAAAATCGGGTTCAGAAATTGCCTTTGACGAATTGGTAAAAAGATATATGCAAAAAGCACATTCTATTGCTTATCAGTTTGTAGGTAATAGCCAGGATGCAAAAGATTTATCGCAGGATGTTTTCATAAAGATTTATCAGTCGATTTCAAGTTTCAAGGAAGGGTATAAATTTTTTTCATGGTTTTATAGGATATTACTGAATCACTGCATAAATTTTAAAAAAAGAAAGCATATTCTTGATGACATTGATGAATTAAAAGGTCATAATATTCTCAAGAGTTCTGATGAAAGGTTTCTTGATGATGAAATTAATCTTATGGAACTTAAAGAAACAGTACATAATGCAATTTCAAAACTGCCTTTAAGGCAAAGAAAAGTTGTTATATTATGTGAAATTGAAGGATTTTCTCAAAATGATGCTTCTAAGATTCTTAATATATCTGAGGGCACTGTCAGGTCGAGGCTTTTTTATGCAAAAAAGAGATTAAAAAAATATTTAAAAGATTATTTAAAATAGATGATATAAAATGAAAATGAATTGTAAAAAAGTCAGAAAATATTTTACTGAATTTTTAAAAGGCGATATTGCTGGTAATGAAAGGGAAATGATTTCTAAACATATCGAAAGTTGCAATTCCTGTAATGATGAATTAAGGGAGTTTTTAAACCTGAACAATATTCTTTCCAAAGTTAAAACACCAAAAAAGGAAGAATTGTTCTGGGAAAACTATCTTGAGGAAGTTAAAGTTAAATTAAATTTATTGCCACAGAAAAAGGAGAAATGGGCAATAAATAAGATTGAACTTCCAATATTTTTAAGAAGGCCTGTTTATGCTGTGGCTGTTTTATTTATCTTGGCAATCGGCATTATCGCATATCAAAAATGGTCCCCCCAAAAGAGTGAGTTTGCTTATAGTAATTCGCTGGAATTTTTCTTAGAAGAATATGATAATGTTGCGTCTGAAAACATTTTTATAAAAAGTTTTCCTTTTGAGGAAGAAGATTTAAAACTATTCAATGATTCTGAGTATAAGTTAATAAAAAGTGATAAATAATGAATAGAATAAAGATTTGGATTTTTATATTTTTGAGTATTTTTCTTTCTGGAATGTTTATAAGAGGGTTTGGAGAAGAGTTTGGTGATGATGAAATAGATAATATTATAAAGAAAATGGTATTTGCACAGGGGCATTATCGTTATATGGGTGATATAGTAATACAGTCATTTTTAGGTGAACGTCCACAAATTTTTAGAAAAAAAATCTGGGTTGACCCCCCTGACCGTATCAGAGATGAACTCATCTTCCCCGACAAAGAACGGTCAATTATTCGCATTCTTAATGGCGAAAATTTTGAAAGAATTATGGATGAAGAACATATTTTTTTAGAGAGAAGAAGACGTTTTGGCACTCAGGTTCCATTTTTAAAAAGGATTAAAGATAATTTTAATATAAATATTGAGGATGGAGGTATAATTGCAGAAAGAAAAACGAACCTAATCGCAGTAAAATCGAAGATGAAGGAAAGGTTGAGTTTTAATTACTGGATTGATAAAGAAACGGGTATAATATTAAAGAAGATGGTGCTCCGCTCAGATAATGGAAATCTTATTCCTATGTATGAAAAGTATTTTACTCACATAGATTATAAACCACCAATTAAACCCGACCTATTTCTTATAGAAAAAGATAAGATTAAAAAAATGCCTTTTCCTAAAAGGGAGACAGAAGAATATAAAACTATAGAACAAGTAAGAGAAAATATAAGATTTCCTTTATTTACTCCGACAATAATTCCAGAAGGATATGCACTTGATAGAATTAGAGTTACAAGAGAAATGAACAATATTACTATACATCTTAATTATAGTAACGGTATTACTTCATTCTCCATTTTTCAAAGTATGGGACCGATTCCATTGTTTTTCAGAAAAATTTATCAAGAACAGAAGAAAAGCGGGGATGAAGTTATTGCTTTTGAACGCGAAACTCGTTCAATATTTTTCAAAAAATTAGGTCCATTTAATTTAACGCTTATTGGGAATTGTCCAAAAGAAATTCTTGAATCCGTTATCGTTAATATTGCCCCTATTAAAAAATCTGAAAATTGAAATAAATTAAAACATTACCGCATTTTTCATATCAAATTGAATTATTTAAAGAGTTATCCTTCAGATTTTATAATTAATTCTTAAAATTTGGCTTGATTTTGCATTCATATTTTCTTAAAATTTAATTGATAAAACTTTGACAAATATCGAATATTTTAATATTTATGCGTTTTAGTCATTTTAAAAAGTTAAAAACAAATAATGAAAAATGAATTTGATGATTTAAATAAAGAATATTTTGAAGACGTTCTTTCAAAAATTGAAACATTTAAACGTGACATTGAAGATAAGAATATTTACAGTATAATGTTATTTGTCCATAAATTAAAAGGGAGTGGTTCGACTTTTGGTTTTCCTGAATTCACGGAAATTGGTACCGATATGGAGAACATTTTGAAAGACATTGATTGGGATAAGTTTAAATCAAAGATAAATAGATTGATTAAAATTTTAGAAAAGTTAAAAAGAGAAATGTATAAAAATGGCAAAAAAAATACTCGTAGTTGAGGATGAAGAATTAAATGCGAAGTTTTTTAAATTGACCCTTACAAGAAGAGGTGGTTTCGAGGTAATTGTCACTCAAGACCCAGAAGAAGTTGTAAAATTATCGCGTGAAAAAAAGATTGACCTGATATTGATGGATGTTTCGTTATCGAATAGTTATTATCGTGGTGTAGAAGTCGATGGACTTATGGTTACGAGAATTTTAAAAATTAATCCCAAAACTGCAAGTATTCCTGTTATTCTAACGACCGCACATGCAATGGTAGGAGATAAAGAGGAATTTCTTAAGGAAACCCTTGCAGATGATTATATCTCGAAACCTATAGTTGACCCAAACGAGTTGGTTGATAAGATAAATAATTTGATAAAAAAATAAAATTAAATTATATTATTTACATAATTTGTTAGATTTTAGAAACTTAATTTTAAAGTAAACCATTGGTTATTGTCGAAGTATTTTGTCTGTGCGTTGGAATAATCAAATGCAAGCGTATTTTCTCCAAAATGAAGACATAATCCGAAACCGAAATTAAAACCATATATATATTCTTTTTCAGAAGAAGCAAGATATCCACCCCTTAACATAAATTCATCCTTAAAATTAAATTCTATCCCTCCTGAAAACTCATCACTGAAGAAGTTATTATTTCTGAATGAACCGGCAAGTATGAGCTTTTTGTTTTCATTAATTTTAACATCGTAAGACGTTCCGAATTGAAGATAGGAAGGGAGTTCAAAAGAAGCAAGTTCCAATCTTGCATTTCTATGAGCTGCTTGGGGGTCATCACTGGGAAGATGAATGTTTTTATCAAGGTCAGAGCCATCAAAACGTAGTTTGGGTCCTATATTTTTCATAACAACGCCAAATTTCAATCCACTTGATTCAGGTATATACTGGAAGCCAAAATCGAAAGCCACACCTTTAGCGACTTCCTGCATAATTCTTTCATTGATGAATGAAAATGAACCTCCAAAAAACACTCTATCTGTCATCTGTCTGGAATAAGTAACACCAACTATCATAAAGTTTGGAGTAATGATTTCTCCCGTTCCTTCTGGGCTTTCTTCTGTTGTAACGATTATATCTCCAACATCTACGACTCTTGTATTAAATCCGAGAGAACCGAAATTGCCCAAATTCGTTGTAATTCCGATAAAAGAATATTTTATACCGGCAATGTAATCGAGATATGAAAAAACGGCTTCCGTTTTTTCGGAATTGGCAACGCCAGCAGGATTCCAATAAATGGCTTCGGTTCCTTTGATATCGGTAACTACGGCACCCCCCATTGAAGTTCCTCTCGACCCTATCGGAATAACCAATTCCAGAGCACCACAGGTGCCTTTTCTTAAACTATTCCCCGCGAAAACTTCCGTAACAAAAAAGAAAAGTAGAATAGATAATAAAAAGTATATCCTCTTCCTATATATGTAATAAAAATTCATCTCCATTTTCCAGGAATGTTAAAATACGTTTAATCTTTCTTTTTCTATAAAAATAGCCATTTTACCAATAATTTCTCCAATGCCTTCTGCTCCTATATGGTAAATGTAAATACCGCTTGCTGGAGTTAGATTATTTTCAGTAAGAAGGTTCCACGTAATTATAGAAGTTGAAGGGTCATCCTTATGCAAAGTTTTAATCAAAGCCCCTGCCAGACTGAAGATTCTAATTGTACACTTTTCTGGTAAATTTGTAAATTTAATGACTCTATTAAACTGTGTCATTTCATAAGACGAATGTCCGAAATATGGATTTGGAACAACTCTTATGTCATTTAATTTTGATTTGGCAATTTCTTTATCTCCAAATATAGCTTTGGGAGTAGAAAACGTAAAAAGGTCGTTTGAATCACTTGGATTGTTCCAGTTAAATCTTATTATATCCCCTGTATCAATAGCGACTGCGTTTTTCTTTCTTTTTAGCCATATAACATACATTATATCCAGTTTATTCGCATCAAAAAGTATATTATTAGAAACATAAACCGGGTCTGGAGTATCCCGATACGTGCTTGAAAATATGAATATAACCTCCCATCCCCCATCTTCTGTCGTTGCTGGGGTCCACTTTTTATTTTCCGTTGGAGAACCTTTATTTTCGGTAAAAGCACAGTTTAGTTGCTTATTACTAATGGGGTCCCAAACGGTAAATGGCACATCAACAAAATCCTGATATTTATACGTAGGATTATCCCCTCTTAAATATCTATATGCTTTTTGGATGTTTGTTAAACTAAATCTTATTTCAGCCGTAAGAAATTTATCTGGGTCTATATTTGGGTTCAGTGCACTTCCAAAAAATTTACTTCCAAAATCCGCACAACCATTAAAGAATCCATCACCCCACTCAACGGGTTCAAGTCCGGGAGCGAAACTGTTAGGTAAATCGACATATAAAACTTCACTCAATCCCTGTTTTTTTCCACCCATCACCTTAACCTGAATTCCATCAATTATGTTGTAATGCTCATCACCCGACTTGTTTGTCTGATTTTCCAAAACTTTTTTATTATTAGTCAAATCAACAAGGTTCCATACAACATTAATCGAATCGTTATCTTTTATTACAGGGGTAGTTAGTTCTTTGAATTCGACTTTGTAATCATTGCCGGTAAGTTTTATTGGGTCAATGATAATAACTTTAACGGAATCGGTGCTTGGTGCTTTATTGTGGTCGATTCTTGAATAAGTCGGTTTTATTTCTTTATTTAATACAGGAGATAGGTCTGTTTCTGGAATTGGTTTTTGAGGAATTGCCATTATGGTCTTAATTGCACTTTCAAGAGTTTTTGGAATTCCATTAGGATTGTATCCATAGGCAGTAATGGAAAAATAATATTGCTTGCCATTGATAAGTTTTCCACCCCAAATTTCGTCTCTAACTATTTCTAAGTATTGTTTTATTCCAGTATCATTTCCGAACTGAACCGGTTTATTTAATACAATCCCTGATTCAATGTCAAACTCATCGTCAAAAATTATTCTGACATTATTTTTTGTATCAAAGGTAGCAATTCTTTTCCAAGGACCTGCAATTGATTCACCTTGATATATATTATATCCTTCAAATTTATAATTTGGTTCAAGATACTCTTCTGATTCAGAGCCCCAAGTTAGTATAATTTTTCTATCAAGTTGAGTTACGCTGACCTTTGGACTTTCTGGAGGTGAAGGCAGTTTAAATTCCCTATCGAAAGCATCCTGAGCAAAAGTATCATAAAATTTTAAAGCTCTAATACTCGTTAATCTATCTTTTCCTTGTCCCAAAATAATGCCTGCGACTATTTCCTGGGTATCATTAGGAGCAAAAGTAAAAGGACCGGTACTGAGCATAAATCTTCTGTCAGCGGGGTCTGCATCAACCCAACCCTCATTCGTGATTGGGTCTCCCGAAACAACATATCTTGTGATTCTATTTTCAACAGGGTCGATAACCAAAGAACCATCAGAATTCAAGCCGCGCATATAATTATACGTTTCATACTTGGTTCTTGGGTCTGTTCCATT
>CAZBIT010000023.1:0-12468 GCA_964491835.1 uncultured bacterium | reverse complement strand
ATCAAGTTTCGATTAATATTTTCTTAAAAAATCCAATAAAACTGAAAAATATATCAAGATTTACATAATTTGCCAAAGTTATAACATTTTATATAATTTTGAAGTTGATTTTAATATATATATTTATTAATTTTGAACTGAAAATTTGCCCTAGTAGCTCAGTTAGGATAGAGCGGCGGTTTCCTAAACCGTAGGTCGCAGGTTCAAGTCCTGTCTGGGGCACAATATAATAATATTTTTTCTTTTTTAATTCTTTAAATGAAAATAATTAAATTTGTATGGAATCATACTCCTGGTCATTATATCCTTTAAGGAAAATCTGTAAGGTTTTTTTATTTTTTTATATCTTAATCATTTTTAAATTATATTTTTATGGAGAATTAATTTTATGACTATTTTAGCCACAGTTGTCGCAATTTTTGGGTTAGGTATCGGTATTATAATCGGCTGGATGATTAATGACAATATTATGTCAAAAAAATATGAAAAGGCAGAAGTAGAAAAATATGAACGATACAATAACATAAGAAAAAAAATAAGGCGAAAATTTTTTGACGAAATAACTAAAAATATTGATACAATATCGATGGAAATGAAAGAGAGTGCATTAACAAGGTCGATAAAATCAAGGAAATTTTTGCAAAAAGTCTATAGAAAAAACATATTTAAATTGAAAGATAAACCAGTTCGTGATTTGGTAAGAGATTTTTATATATATATTAATATGTTTTCTTCTGAATCACAGGCTCTTAGTAATTTTTTTGACAGAATGATAAGAGATAATCCTGAATTGTCACCAGAGAAAAAGAATGATATTCAAATGATTTTAATAAATATAAAACTGGGTAAACTTGATGAACTAAAAAAATTCGGTTTAGAGGTTAAAGAAGAACTTAAAAAGTTAGAAATGGCTGAAAGAACTGAAGAAAATAAAGTTGAAGAAGAAACATAATTAAATTATTAAATTTATGACGATACAAAGATTATCTTCAAAAATTACAGTTTATAGTTCTATTTCAAAGACACCTTTGATAAATAGTCAACAAACAACAAAAATGAAAGCGAAAATTCGTGACGACCTTAAAGCTGGTGGAACGTTTGTCAAAAAGATGGAAGTTGTTATTACAAAGGATGGACCAAGAATAAATCTTATTAGATGAATTTTAAATTTTTCGATAATATAAATGAAACTTAAAAAAAGGAGGAATAATTGAGAGAAATCACTGGAGAGCAAATTAAGCAAGCAATAAAAAAACTTGTAATAGAAGCAAATTATGTGCTTGATGAGGCAGTAATTAAGAAATTTGAAGAATCAATCGAAAAAGAGAAATCCGAAACCGGCAAAAGAATATTAAAGCAGTTAATAGAAAATGCGATGATTTCCAGAGAAATGGAATACCCTTTATGCCAAGATACGGGTGCGTCGATTATTTTCACTTATGTTGGAGAAGAAATTGTTTTTAAAGGGAAAAGCGATGGAGAAAGTGTCCTTGTGAGTGCAATTAATAAAGGTGTTTCTGAATCTTACAAAGAAGGATATTTAAGAAAATCTATTGTTCGAGACCCATTTGATAGAGTTAATACAAAAGACAATACCCCCGCAATGATTGTTACAGAAATTGTTCCTGGTGATAAATTAAAACTCGTATACATAACCAAAGGAGCTGGTTGCGAGAATATGAGTGCCCTTAAAATGCTCCCACCTGCCGCTGGTATTGAGGGAACTAAAAAATTTATTATTGATACTGTTGAAATGGCACATGCCAATCCTTGTCCACCTATAGTTGTTGGAGTTGGAATTGGTGGAAATTTTGAAAAATGTGCTTATCTTGCAAAAAAAGCACTTATGAGAAATATTAACGAAAAAAATCCAAATCCATTTTATGCTGAAATGGAGGAAGATTTGCTTGAAAGGATAAACAAACTTGGCATTGGACCTCAAGGATTTGGAGGAACAATTACTGCTATAGCGGTGCACATTGAAGCTTTTCCTTGTCACATAGCAAGTTTACCCGTTGCTGTTAACATTGATTGTCATTCTCACAGACATAAGGAAATCGTTATATAAAAGAAAAGAACCGGCAGACCCGCTTCTGCCGGTTTTTCAAATATGAAGAATTAGAAGATTTAGAACTATGGAGATTCCACAATTAATATCGGTTAAATGTTTTTTTTAGTTTAAGATTTATTAAATTCTTTTTAAAAATAAAAGAGAGTATCTTCTTAGTCCACTTTTATACAAAATTTATTTTAATTATAAATGTCTGAAAATTCTATGTAGTATAATTCAATTCTATAAATTCTTAGCCAATTTTTGTAAAAATATTTTATTTTTGCAAATGTTTCCCCAGATCTTAAATAACAATTTTTTAAGGATTATGAGATGGAAGGCAAAGATTTTTTGTGGATGGTTTTTGGAATTATAATTATATCTATTTTAACATTGGATTTGGCTGTTCTCCATAGAAATCCTCACGAAGTTAGATTTAAGGAAAGTATTATATGGAGCGTTATATGGATTACATTTGCAATATTGTTTCAATTTCTTATATCAATTTTTATTGACCCACAAACAGGAATCACTTTTCTGACTGGTTATATAATAGAACTTTCTCTAAGCCTAGACAATCTTTTTGTTTTTCTTTTAATTTTTTCCTATTTTGCAGTGCCAGTACAATACCAGCCTCGAGTTCTTTTCTGTGGGATTCTCGGTGCAATAACTATGAGGGCTATCATAATTTTTGCTGGCGTTTCGCTTGTTAATAGATTCCACTGGATTATGTATCTTTTTGGAGCATTTTTAATTTTTTCTGGAATAAAAATGTCTTCTGGCTCAAAACAACAAATTAAGATGGAGAATAGTAGAATTCTTAGAATTTTAAAGCAAATTATTCCCTTAACAGATCGTTATGAAAATGGGCATTTTTTTAGTAAAATAAATGGACGATATGTTGCCACACTTTTATTTATAGTGCTGATAATGATTGAATTTACTGATCTGGTATTTGCGACTGATTCACTACCGGCTATATTTGGTATTTCAAGGGATCCTTTCATAGTGTTTACCTCAAATATTTTTGCAATTTCAGGTCTCCGTACTTTTTATTTTGCTCTGGCGACATTTATGAAACTGTTTCAGTACCTTAATTACGGACTTTCAGTAGTTTTAATTTTCATTGGTATTAAAATATTGATAGTTGATTTATACAAAATTCCAATTAATATTTCTCTTTTAGTGGTTTCAGGAGTATTATTAATTTCCATTATTGCTTCTATACTACAGAACAGAAAAAATAATAAAAATGTTTGCTAAATATAAGATGAGGTATACACTCTGCACTTCACGTAAACTATTTTAAATAAAAAGAAAAATTGAACCTACCTTTAATCCTAAAATATGAACTTATAAAACTGTATTCTAAAATACAGCATCAAAGGATATTAATGTTTCTTATTGTTTACAAACCTATTAGGGATTTTAAATGTATCTGTAAATAAAGTTTCAATGCACTTTTTCAGTGGTCTCTATAATATAAGATAAATTCCACTGAAAATATAGTTATAGATATTACAAGTAAAATAAAAACGAAACCTATCTGGTAAGAAAGTTCTGTTCCAGTAAGTAATGAAATTACTTCTTTTACTTTTATTTCAAATTCACTATCATAATAGAAAATATTATTATTAAATTTAGGTAATAATTCGGAAATAAAAGAACTTAATTTTTCAAAAGGAATATATATTATAGCAGCGATAATCGATACGATAGCCCATATAGTTGATAATAAACCTATTTCAATTTTTTCTTTCATAGATTCATAAACGGGAAAAATTTGTGATAAAATTCTTTCTTTAAGATATTCAGGAGCACTAATCCTTTCTGCTGATTTTAAAACATTTTCAATTTTTAATAAAAGATTGTGTTCAAATGAGCACTTTTTGCATTCTTTGATATGGTTTTCTATTAGGATTCTATCGTCTTCTTTTAGTTTATTATCCAGAAAAAGATTCAACAAATCTTTTACTTTACTGCAGTTCAATTTTTCCATTAAATGTATTTAACTCCTTTATTATTAAATTTTTTAAAAAGTTCTTTGCTCTGTATAAATGTGTTGCAATTGTTCCTTCGGGTATATCAAGTATCTTGGATATTTCTTTATAATCCATTTCTTCAAAATAAAATAGTGTAAGTATTGAACTATATTTAGGTGGCAGTTTTGAAATCAGATTCAAAATTATTTCCTTTAATTGTTTACTATATAACAATTCTTCAGGATTTTTAGTTTTATTAAAAAGCTTCTTATAAGTAGTTTCTTCAATATCTTCAATATAATCCGTACTTTTTCTTTTTGATAACGCTTTTGTAATGCAAACGTTTGCAGAGATTCTATAAATCCAAGATGAAAGTTTTGCCTCACCTTTAAAACTTTCGTAAAATTTGTAAACTCTAATAAATATATCCTGAGTTGCTTCTTCGGCATCTTCTTTATTTCCAAGAATTCTATATGCCTGATTAAAGACCTTATCTTTGAATGATTCATATATTTTCAAGAAATTCTGAGTATCCAGTTTTCCTGACATTAATAAATAACATCCGTTTAATTTAAATTTATAAAATAGTGAGTGTTTTTTAATATATTTGACTTATGGTTTCATAATTTTCTTTCATTATTGTTAAATATAAGGAAAATTTTGAATATTAAAAATATTTTTATATTTTTTGAAAGATTTTTTTAATTTGATATGTCTTATTAAATGAAAGTTAATTTATAATAAAAAGAAAAATGGAGGTAAATATGGATAATTTGATTCCTATAATAGCAATAGTTTTTGGTTGTACATTTTCGGCAGTAGTTGTTATTGGTTTTTTTTATTTAATTTACAGGATTTCAAAAAACAGGCATGAGGAAAGAATCGAGATGATAAAATCAGGAAGAGGAATACCAGTGGATTCGACTAAATATACAGGTAAGAGAACTTTATACTGGGGATTCATTTTCAGTGCGTTTGGAGCCGGAGTTCTTATTATTGGTATAGTAAACGTAATTAGAGATATAATTATGAATAGAGCGTATAGGATAGATGGTGGAGATTTTTGGGGTGTCGTGCCACTTCTTATCGGAATCGGTTTAATACTTTTTTACAGATATTACATAAAAGAAAAAAAGAATGATACAATTCCAGAGAATGTAGAAAGTCATAATCAATAGTACATTTATTGCATTTTATTTAAACTATCAAAAATTATCATAATATTTTGGAGAATTAAAATGAATTATAAAAAATTTTTTCTATTTTTTGTTATCTTTTTGTTTTTTCCAGTGTATTCAATTATTGGAGAAACGTTAGAAAAGAAATTTGAAAAGACAATTGATTTTAAAAAAAGTGGGACTATTTATCTCAAAAGTATAGTTGGAGATATAGAAGTAAAATCATGGGAAAATGAAAAAGTTGAGGTAAAAGCACTCATTCAGGTTAAAAGTGAAGAGGAATCTCAAAAATTATTAGATGAAATAAAAATTTTAATTAATACTACAGATGATAGAGTTGAGATTGAGGTTGATTATCCAGAAAAAGAAGAAAATAGGAGTTTTTGGGATTTATTATTCGGAGGAAAAAAACATGAATTCAGAATTTCATTTTGGTTGACTGTTCCTAAGATTTCAAATCTTGATATGAATACTACAAATGGTGAAATTAATATTTATGATATAGAGGGAAAAGTATTTTCAAAATCAACGAATGGTTCAATACAATTGGAGAATATTTCAGGGAATACTGAGTTAAGAACAACAAATGGAAGCGTTAACACCAAAAACGTCATAGGAGATATAGATGTAAAGACAACAAATGGTAAAATTGTTATAAGTAATATTGAGGGAAATGTTGTTGCCAGAACAACAAATGGAGAAATTTTAGTGGATATTTTAAAATCCATTAAAGAAAAGATTATGAACTTTAGAACTACAAATGGCAGTGTTACTTTAAATCTTGCAAAAGATATAAATGCAGATTTAGACGCAAAATTAACAAATGGCAAAATATATACTGACTTTCCAATTTTAGTGAAGGGTGAAATCAGTAAAAGTTCTGTTTCGGGCAAAATAAACAATGGTGGTCCATTAATATATATTCGAACTACAAATGGAGAAATAAAAATATTAGAATCAAAAACAAGTGAGAAAAAATAGAAAAATAAAAATTAATATGTAAAATTATTCTTCAAAAAAATGTAAAATATTTACGTTTTTTTCACTAAATATAAATTTCCTTCATTTTTATCATAAAAAGTTTTATACTTTCTAAATATTTCAAATCATAGAAATTATATTATTACTGCAATTTTTATTTAAAAATTTAAACTTAATATTTTAAAATTTGCTTTTATATATAAATTTAATTATATTTTACAAATATAAATTATTATTTATAAGTTTTTTATATATATTATTTTTAGAGGCTCGCAATGGATTGTCCCATCTGCGGGGGATTTGATAAAGATAATTATTTTAAATGCCCTGAATGTAATAGGGATTTTATTTGTGGAAAACATTACGATGCAAATGAACTTGTATGTTCTGAATGTGCTGAGAAACATAAAAGTAAGTCAGAGGTAAAAAGTAGTCAAAGAAAAATAAAAGTCGGCGAAAGTCCACCAAGCGAAGATAGTGTTGAAAAAGAACAAAAAACACCTTTTTATTTCAAAAATGTGGTTTGTCCCATATGTGGAGCACTTACTCGTAATAGACTTTTTAAACCAAAAATTTACTCAGAAAAAAAGATTGACATAGATAAACATGTTCTCTCTTTTGGATGGGGAGACCCGGATTTGAACAGTTACCACCCACCGTTGTATTTTTTCTGGCATTGCAATAACTGTAGATTCACAGCAGAACAAGCGGATTTTGAAAGTCCTACAAAAAATCCATGGAGTAATTTTAAACTTATAAAAAAGGCATATACAGAAAAACTTCAGGATGACAAAACAACAGAAAAACTCGTATCATGGTTAGGTAAGGGAATTAATTATGACCAAATGAATTATCCTATGGCGTTTAAAATTCATTTGCTTGGGATTTACGTTCAAGAAGTACTCGCACCCGAAGAAAGAGATTTATTAAAATTAGGTAGGTATTATATTCGAACTGGATGGTTATTAAGAGAACTTAATGAGAAAAAGAGTAAAGAACTTGAAATAGTGAATAATATAGCTAACGAATTGAAAAAGATTTGGAAAGACATTCCTTTAGAAGAAAGTGGGTTTTTATTAAAAGCATTGGATTATTTAAATGATGCGTATGTTAAACACCCTTCAATAAAAAATGCTGCGGCTGCAGTAGATATGCTTTTTTGGCTTGCAGGAATTTATTTAAAGATTGAAGACCAGCAAAAGGGCTTAAACTATCTGAATAACGTTATTCAAGAAGGACAAAAACAAAAAGCAAAAATCGAAGAACGCCTTAAAAATCCTAAAATAACCGAAGACGAAGAAAAGAATCTTTTCATTCAATCGAAAAAGATATCGATTAATGTTTCAAAAGCAAGAGATTTGATTCAGGACATACAATATCAGAAATTTTTAGTTCAAAAAGCAGAAGCAAAAAAAATAATTGATACAATGGTTGATAATACCCCTGAAGAACAAAGAGAGATTCTTACCCAAAAGGGATTTACAACAAAAGTACTTGATGCCGTTGTCCCCGATAAGAAAAAGAAACTTTTTGGACTATTTGGATGATTATATAATGTATTATATCAAATTTTAAAATATTTTAATATTAAATCCAAAAAAGAAATGGAGGTGCAAAAGTGACAACAATTGTGGAAGTGCATAGCAGAGAAATATTAGATTCAAGAGGGAATCCTACGGTTGAAGTTGAAGTTTATCTCGAAAGTGGAGTTGTTGGAAGAGCAGCGGTTCCTTCAGGTGCATCTACCGGTGAACATGAAGCTATTGAACTTAGAGATGGAGATTCTAAGAGATACGATGGCAAAGGGACTTTGAAAGCAGTAAAAAATGTAAATGATATTATTGCTAAGGGAATTATCGGGAAAGATGCTCTTGACCAGAGTGAAATTGATAATATTCTCATATCTCTTGACGGAACGCCTAATAAGGCAAAACTTGGTGCAAACGCGATTCTTGGCGTTTCACTTGCAGTTGCCAAAGCAGGTGCAATAGTACTTGGACTTCCATTATATAGGTATCTTGGCGGAATTAAAGCAAATATTTTGCCTGTTCCGATGATGAATATAATAAATGGCGGGAGACATGCCGACAACAAACTTGAACTCCAAGAGTTTATGGTTGTGCCTGCTGGTGCATCGAACTTCTCAGAGGGATTAAGAATGGGTGTTGAAATATTCCATTCACTTAAAAAAGTATTGAAGGATAAAAGAATGAATACCGCGGTTGGTGATGAAGGAGGATTTGCACCTAATTTGGATTCAAATGAAGAAGCGATAAAAGTAATTATTGAGGCAATTAAAAAAGCAGGTTATAAGCCTGGAGAAGATGCTTTTATAGCTTTAGACCCTGCTGCAAGTGAATTTTATGATAAAAATAAGAAAAAATATATCCTTGAATATGAAAACAAAGAACTTTCATCAATTGAAATGGCTGAATTTTATGTAAATCTTGTTAATAAATATCCAATCATTTCCATTGAGGATGGTATGGCTGAGGATGACTGGGATGGTTGGAAAGTTTTAACGGATAAACTTGGAAAAAGAATACAACTTGTTGGAGATGATTTGTTTGTTACGAATGTAGAACGGATAAAGATGGGAATTGAAAAGGGAATAGCAAATTCTGTTTTAATAAAAGTAAATCAAATCGGTTCGTTAACCGAAACTTTAAAGGCAATTGATACAGCAAATAAAGCAGAATATACAACGGTAATTTCTCACCGTTCAGGTGAAACAGAAGATACAACAATTGCTGACATTGCCGTTGCTGTTGGTTCAGGTCAGATTAAAACTGGCTCTGCATCCAGAACAGATAGAATTTGTAAGTATAATCAATTGTTAAGAATCGAAGAAGAACTTGGCGAGATGGCGGTTTATCCTAAATTAAAAGCTTTTAAAAACTTTGCTTAATGTAAAACACAATATTTGACGAAATTTTTTAAAAAGATGAAATTAGATATTAGTAAAAATATTTTTAAAATTTTTACTCCAAAAAGAAAAAATTTTAAAAGATATTTGTATCTTATAGGGGTTTTATTATTCATTTACGCATATATTGCTGGCGATTATGGAATATATCAGCTTCTCTTAAAGAAAAATGAAGAAAGGAGATTGAAAGAAGAAATAGAACTCCTAAAATTAGATTACGAAAAGTTGCAAAGAGAAAAAGAAACAGTAAATAAAGGGGATTTAGATGAAATAGAAAGAATTGCAAGGGAAAAATATAATATGGCAAAACCAGGAGAAAAGGTGTTTCATATAATTATAAATGAGAAATTTTAAAAATTATAATTCGTATATCAAATAGAGATGAAGAAGTTAAGAACATATTTTATAACAGGACTCCTTGTTGTTACTCCAGGAGTTTTGACAGTATTTCTAATATGGTGGTTATTTAATCTCATTGATGGTATTCTTGGTGGATTTCTAAATTTTATTCTAGTTGATTTATTTGGATTTGAACAAATGATTGAACCAATTAGGGGTCTTGGATTTGTTGCTATTCTTCTTTTGATATTCTTCACCGGAATGTTTGCGAGAAACTATTTTGGAAAAAAATTTATACGACTTGGAGAGTGGATTTTAAAATCAATACCTTTTGTTAATATAGTTTACAATACAATCAAGCAGATTTCTAATGCTTTTATATCTGAAAAAAGAGAAGTTTTTACAAAAGTGGTGTTGTTTGAATACCCAAGAAAAGGCGTTTATAGAATCGGATTTCTCACTCGAAGTTCAAGCGGTGAAGTGAAAGAAAAATTTCAAGATGAAATGGTAGGTGTTTTTGTGCCATCAACACCAAATCCAACTTCTGGGTTTCTTTTGTTTGTTCCGAAAAATGAAGTAATAGATCTTGATATGTCAATTGAGGACTCATTGAAATTGGTTATCTCCGGAGGTGCAATCTTACCAGAAACTGTAACTGAATTAACAAAATTAGATGAAAATAAAAAAGTGATTGAAAAAAAGAATTAATTTAAATTATAGAATCCTCTTTGTTTTCCTCACAAAATTCCATAAATAGTTATGGTTAGAGGCATAAAACCACATTATAACCTTACGGTACCGAGTGAAAGAAATTCAATCGAAGGTGTAATAATTTTTGCCGAAAATATAGCAAAAAGAATGAAACTTAAAAAGAACGAATCTGATAATTTTGCTATATCTGTTTCCGAGGTTGTTGCAAATGCTATCATTTATGGAAATAAGTTAAATAAAGATAAAAAGGTTAAGATTGACGTTTATATCAATGAAAATGAAATAACTGTTAAAGTAAAAGATGAAGGAACTGGTTTTAATCCTGATATTCTTAAAAATCCTACTGACCCTGAAAATATTCTTAAAGAAACAGGAAGGGGATTATTTATTTTAAAAAATCTCAATGATAAAGTTGATTTTAATCAAACTAAGGAAGGATTTGAGGTTACTTTTTCTAAAAGGTTCTCAAAGAAATAAATTATAAGTCAAGAATTTTATTTGTAGAATTGTTTGATGGATTAGCGTTATGATAAAATGGAAAAATTATTATTTTATTATTTTTTTGATTTTTCTTTTATTTTCAGGCGTAATATTTGCCAATAATAATAAACAGAAAAAAGGCGTTATTATTAAAGAAAAAATAGAATCAAAGGTTGATTTTTTTGGAAGAAGATCTTTTGAAGGCAAAATAGTTAATAATCTTGACGAAAGAGTGGATTTTGTTTATATAGAGTTCAAGATTATGAACGGTAGAAATGAGGTAATAGAGAAGGTTAGAAGTTATATCTATGGAAGTGTTTACAAATTCAGAGATGGTTCAATCTCAACAAGTTCTTTAAAATCGGGAGAAACAGGTACTTTTAAGTATATTACATCAGTAATGGCGGATTCTATAAAAAAGTATGATTATAATATTGGATGGAAATTTTTTGAAGAACTACCAGAAAAATACTAATTTTAAATTTATTATCTGTATATGAAAATAAGAATATTAAAATCAAAAGTTACCAGAAAAAAATTTAAAAAATTCGAATTTGAAAGAGTATCATTAAATAAAACTGGTGATAATGTAGTTTTAGGGAAAAAATCAAGGGTATTTAAAGCACAATCTGAAGAATTAAAAAGAGAACAAAAGCCAAATATAATAAAAATAAGTGCAACAGTTGGATATTGTTCTATAAAAAATTTTAACGATATTGTTAGAAAAATGTCCAATATTAGAGAACAATTTGCAGTATGTCTTAATCAGTTTATTGAGGCGATTTCAGATATAATTGATGGTGAAGGCGGTTATCTTCTAAAATTTTTTAATGATGGATTTTATTTTTATTTTCCAAGTGATAAGACCTCTCCAAATAGCGCAACAAAAGCAACCGTCTCTTCTTTAAAGATGAGATATAGAATGAATAAATTGAACAGAAATTGGGGATTCTATAGAGATGATTCTTGGCTGATAAGTGTTGGTATTGCTACTGGAACTGTATTGATAGAAGAATTCAAAAATAAAGAAGATGTCAAAACGTTACTAACTGGACAGACGGCGGAACTTGCAAGAGGAATGGGGTCATCTGCAAGCTCAGGAAAGGTATTAATTACCGACAATACATATAATGATACAGGTTTCAAAAAAGGGTATTTTGTCATTGAAGAACCTTATCATATGCAGCCAAAAGGGATTAATTATATGACAAAGGTTTACGAAATAACGGGAATGGTTAGAGGGGAATAGATTGTTTTTTAAGAAAAAAATTACGTAAGTAATCAGATAAAATCCTCAAAATTTAAACCTCAAATATTTCCCTTTCTTTTAATTCAAATCACTAATTAATAAATATTTTCATTTAGATCGATAGGAGTATAATATAAAATCTTCGTATCATCCTTTTATGTATTAATTGTGAAAAAATAATCTAAAAAGTAATTTTTTTCTTGACAAGTGAACGTTTGTTCATTATATTTATTTAAGAAATAATCATAAGGGTAGTATTTTTTTTGGAGGGATTTATGGGAGAAAAATTAACAGAGAGGCAGAAGATGATACTGGATTTTATTCTCTCTGAAGTTGAAAAACGTGGGTGTCCACCAACGTTTAGAGAGATTGGAAAAAGGTTTGGGATAAAATCAACAAACGGAGTTAACGTAACACTCAAGGCATTGGAGAAAAAGGGGTATTTGAAGAGACGCTTGAAGGTTTCAAGGGGAATGGAAATAGTTGGAGGCGCCTTTCGTTATTCCAAAAGAGTTCCCATTTTGGGAAGAGTGGCTGCAGGTGAACCTTTATTAGCGGAGCAAAACATAGAT
>CAZBIT010000022.1:0-12676 GCA_964491835.1 uncultured bacterium | reverse complement strand
CAAGCAAATCTCGAAGAAATATTAGTTCCCTGTGCTGCCTGCTATAATAGACTTGCTACGGTACGGCATGAACTTCTTTCAGATGAAAAACTTCGCACAAGGATATCTGAAATAATTGGAATGGAATATAAAGGAACAGCAAGAGTAATCAATATATTAGAACTTCTATCAAAGATAACATCCAATGGAATGAGTGGACTACTCTTAAATCCATTTGAATATAAAACGGCATGTTATTATGGATGTCTTCTGGTAAGACCTCCGAAAATTATGAAGTTTGACCGTGCTGAAGATCCACAAATTATGGATACTGTGATGAAGAAAATTGGAGCAACCCCAATCGACTGGGCGTTTAAAGTAGAATGCTGTGGGGCGGGATTATCAATTGCACGGACTGAAATTGTCGCAAAATTGTCCGGCAAAATAGTTAACGATGCCGTGAATAGAGGTGCAGAGGCAATAATTGTTGCCTGTCCGATGTGCCATTCCAATCTTGATATGAGAAGAGATAAAATTGAAAGACTGAACGGTAAAAAATATTCTATTCCTGTTATCTATATAACTCAGGCAATCGGTCTGGCAATGGGGATAAATTATAAAAAACTTGGTTTGCACAGGCATTTGGTTCCGGTAAAATTGCCTGCTAAACTACAAACCTTGAAAGAAAAAGAAACAATTCGCAATGGTAAGACGGAGGAATTATAATGGCGCGTATAGGTGTTTTTATATGCCATTGCGGGGAAAATATAGCAGGGACTGTTGACTGCACAAAGGTAATTGAAGCGTGTTCGCGTATCCCAGGTGTTGCACACAGCGTTGAATATAAGTATATGTGTTCTGACCCCGGTCAAAATCTTATCAAAGAAGCAATAAAAGAGAAAAAACTTACTGGCGTTGTTGTTGGTGCCTGCTCTCCCCGAATGCACGAGCCAACATTCAGGAGAGCATGTGCAGAGTCAGGATTAAATCCATACCTTTGCGAAATGGCAAATATACGGGAACACTGTTCCTGGGTCCACGAAAAGTCGGATAATACCACACAAAAGGCGATTGACTTGGTAAAAATGCAGGTTGAAAAGGTAAAAAGAAACCGACCTCTATATCCGATTAAAGTGCCAGTTACTGATACTGCGTTGGTTATTGGTGGTGGTATTGCTGGTATTCAGGCAAGTCTTGATATTGCCAATTCGGGCCATAAAGTTATTCTTGTGGAACGGGGACCATCGATTGGCGGTCACATGGCTCAACTTTCTGAGACATTTCCAACACTTGATTGTTCTCAGTGTATTTTAACCCCAAGAATGGTTGAAGTGGCACAGCATCCAAATATAACAATGTATACCTACTCTGAGATAGAAAACCTTGATGGTTTCATCGGAAATTTTAAAGTAAAGATTCGCAAGAAAGCCCGAAGCATAGATGAAAAATTGTGTACAGGATGTGGAATATGCATTCAAAAATGTCCTGTAAAAAAAATTCCAAATGAATTTAACGCAGGGCTCGACTATAGGCCGGCGATATATGTACCATTCCCACAGGCGGTTCCGAATAAACCGGTAATCGATAGGATTAATTGTACCTATTATCTCAAAGGGAAATGCAGGGCTTGTGAAAAACTTTGTCCACCCAAGGCAATTCGGTTTGACCAGGAAGATGAGATAGTAGAGGTAAATGTAGGCGGTATTGTTCTTGCTACCGGTTTTAATGTTCTTAATACTGACTTTTTCCCTGAATATGGATATGGAAAATATAAGGATGTAATTAATGGCCTTCAATATGAACGACTTGCCTCAGCGTCCGGTCCCACACTCGGTGAAATTAGACGTCCTTCTGATGGGAAAATACCCGAAACCATTGTATTTATCTCCTGCGCTGGTTCTCGAGATACTGCAAAGGGTATAGAATATTGCTCAAAAATTTGCTGTATGTACACTGCAAAACATGCAATGCTGTATAAACATAAAGTACATAGTGGTAAAGCATATATATTTTATATGGACATCAGGGCTGGTGGAAAAATGTATGAAGAATTTGTCCGCAGGGCAGTCGAAGAGGATAACGTAATGTACATTCGAGGCAGAGTTTCACGGATATACGACGAAGACGGCAAACTAATTGTCAAAGGAGCGGATACTCTGCTGAATCATCAACCGATAGAGATTAAAGCCGATATGGTTGTTCTTTCAACTGCGGGTATAGCAAATGATGGAGCGGAGGAACTGGCACAAAAAATGCACGTTAGTTATGATTCCTATCACTTCTTTTCTGAAGCCCATCCTAAACTTCGCCCTGTAGAAACAAACACAGCGGGGATTTATCTCGCAGGCGCATGTCAGGCACCGAAAGATATTCCAGAAGCAGTTGCACAGGCATCGGGTGCGGGCAGTAAAGTTGCGGCTCTTTTCTCACAAGATGAACTCACAAGAGAACCGGTAATTGCCGTTGTGAACCGCATTGCACCACCTGTTTTTTCAACTTGTGTTGGTTGTTTTTTATGTCTATCCGCCTGTCCATATCAAGCTATAGAAAAAGAAGAAATCAAAACGAGAGATGGAAGGATAATAAAAGTTGTTGCAAAAGTCAATGAGGGTTTATGTCAGGGGTGTGGCACCTGTGTTGCACTCTGTCGCTCAAAATCAATAGATTTGCAAGGATTTACTAACGAACAAGTATTTGCCGAAATAATGGCTTTATAAATGAGAGATTACACAATGGTTGAATTTGAACCAAAAATTATTGCTTTCGTATGTAACTGGTGTACTTATGCGGGAGCCGACCTTACCGGTACCAGCAGGATTAAGTATGCCTCTAATGTTCGGGTTATCAGAGTACCATGTACTGGAAGGTTAGATTTTATGATGCCTCTTAGAGTTTTTGCTAATGGGGCGGATGGTATAATTATTTCGGGGTGTCATCCTAATGATTGTCATTATACCTCAGGAAACTTTCATGCGCGAAGACGTTGGATGGTGTTTAGACCACTTCTTGATTTCCTCGGATTTGACATTCGCAGAATACATTTTGCATGGGTCTCTGCTGCCGAAGGTGCTAAATGGGCTGATTTAGTTAATACCGTTGTGAATGACATACGAAATCTTGGACCGTATGATAACTATAAAAAAATACTTCCATTTCAAACTGCAATAGAGGTGGTAAAGAATGCTTGATGAACTTAGGAATAAAGCACGAGAACTACTTGAGAAAGGAGCAGTAAAAGTTGTTATTGGTTACAGTGAGGGTTCTGATAAAAACGTTCGCCCGATTTTTATCAGGAACACCGATGGAATTGACCGTCTTATCTATGATGAACGATGTGTTCAAAACCTGGCTGTATATCTTTTGAAGCCGGAGGTCAAAGCACTTGGAAAACCAGCAATCGTTGCTACAATCCCGGTTATGCAAACAATCAACCAACTTTCTGCAGAATGTCAGATTTCTGAAGATGCTGTAATGGTGTTGGGGATATCCAAAGATG
The DNA here is from genome assembly GCA_964491835.1 of uncultured bacterium. GTDB lineage: Bacteria > SM23-31 > SM23-31 > JAUVVT01 > JAUVVT01 > CAZBIT01. The sequence goes on along the minus strand of CAZBIT010000022.1, from coordinate 9,201 downwards.
GAAAAATTCTTGACCTTCCCGATTTAAAATCGATGCGTTCATATATATCCGAATTACCACCTGAACTTACGAAGGAAGACATAGAAGGGCTTGAAAAGATTGAAAGATTGTCATCTGAAGAGAGATGGAATTTCTGGCAGGAGAAATTTTCATCCTGCATAAAGTGTTATGCGTGCAGAGCCGCTTGTCCGCTTTGTTATTGTTCTCGCTGCACTGTGGAATGCAATCAGCCGCAGTGGATAGATGTTCCATCTCACCAACTTGGTAACTTTGAATGGCATGTTATGAGAGCAATGCATCTGGCGGGAAGATGTGTTAACTGTGGTGATTGCTTCCGCGCCTGTCCTCTTGATATACCTCTTAATCTGTTGACTAAAATAATTATGAGGGATATCGAGAAAAATTTTGGAAAGAATGTTAATACTGAAAATGGTCCAGTTTATCCGCTTTCGACTTACAATGTGGAAGATAAAGAGAATTTTATAAAGTAAATAACTACCTATGATAGAGAAGAAAATAATCAAGAAAGGTTCCTTAGAAGAACTTTTCAACGGACTTAAAACTAATGGGATGCATATAGTTGCTCCCAGAGATAAAGATGGTCAGATAGTTTTTGATGATGTCTTATCTTTTAAGGACGTATCTCAAAACCATATTCAGACCAAACTTTCACCTAAATCCTATGTTTTCCCAAGATTTGAAGAAATTTTACGTTATCAATTTGAAGATAATACTATAAAAATAGAAAGCGAAATCAATAAACCAATATCTACGGTACTATTTGGTCTTCATCCCTGTGATGCACGAGGCATTGAATCTCTTAATGCCGTATTTACCTGGGATTATCAGGACGCTTCTTTTAAATCAAAATTAGACAATATTTCGGTAATTTCATTTTCTTGCACTAAAGCAGATGATTATTGTTTCTGCTCATCGGTAGGTGGAGGTCCGGGTGATACTCGTGGCAGTGATATTCTTTTGACGTCTATAAATGAAGACGCTTATCTGGCTGAGATTATTACAAAAAAGGGTCAGGCAATAGTTTCACTTGCTCCGGAACTCTTTACTGATGCTCAATCGGAAGAAAAAGATTCAAAACTTGCAAATGTTAAGGTATTCTTTGATTATAAAGAACTCAATAAAAAACTTAATGAGATGTTTAACAGCGATATATGGTTAGAGCAATCACTCGCGTGTTTAGGATGCGGTGCTTGTGCTTTTGTGTGCCCTGCCTGCGTCTGTTTTGATATTCAGGACGAAGTTAGTGGAAAGAAAGGAAGAAGGGTCAGATGCTGGGATTCCTGTGGCTTCTCACTTTTTACCCTTCATACTTCGGGCCATAATCCCCGAAACGTTCAAAGCCAGAGATGGCGGCAACGTGTGATGCATAAGTTTGCATATGAACCAGAACGACTCAATGTTTTAGGCTGTACTGGCTGTGGAAGATGTTCGCGGGCATGTCCAGTAAATATGAATCTTCTTGAGCACTTACAGAACATTATGGAGGCTAAGGTATGACTGAATCTAACATTTATAAACCATATCTCATGAAAATTGATAAAATCACTGAGGAAGCCCCCGATGTGAAAACGTTCAAACTTTTATTTACGAATGAAGATGAAGGTAGTCGATTCAGTTTTAAAGTGGGGCAGTTTGGTGAATATTCCGTTTTTGGTGAAGGTGAAAGTACGTTCTGTATAGCATCTTCACCTACCCGTAGTGGTTATATCGAATGCACGTTTCGAAAAACGGGAAGAGTTACTTCTGCACTCGCAGACAGAGAAGAAGGGGATGTCATCGGTTTTCGTGGTCCATACGGCAATACGTTTCCTATTGATGATTGGCAGGAAAAGAATCTCCTTTTTATAGCCGGTGGCATTGCACTGCCTCCTTTGAGATGCGTTATATGGAACACTCTTGATTTAAGGGACAGATACAAGAATATTACCATTATTTATGGTGCACGGTCGGTTGCCGACCTCGTTTATAAATATGAACTTGAAGAGTGGAAGAATCGAAGTGATGTAAAACTTCTCACGACCGTTGATCCCGGGGGAGAGACCCCTGATTGGAAGGGAGAAGTTGGATTTGTGCCAACGGTTCTTGACAAAGTTGCTCCGACGAGTGTAAACACAATAGCAATTGTCTGCGGTCCGCCAATTATGATTAAATTAACGCTTCCTATACTCTTAAAACTTGGTTTTACTCCGGATAATATTTATACGACACTTGAGAACAGAATGAAATGCGGAGTTGGAAAATGTGGTCATTGCAATGTGGGAAAGTATTTTGTATGTAAAGACGGCCCCGTATTTACGTTCGCTCAAGTAAATGTCCTTCCGCCAGAATATTGATAACTCGCATGTGTTATATTAAAATTTTCTGAAGTGATGAAATATCATCAATTAAGTATAGTTTAATAATTTTATTGTAATTCCCATGGAGCATATCCAGATGCTTCCATAGCATAGCGGCCAAATTTTAAGGGTGGATTCTCTCTTTCAAAGGCACCTAAATCAGGACCTTTTCCTTTATAATCATCGTTAAATCCCGGAATTAAAATACCGGCATCTATTGCAGTATTAGGGACGGTAACTACTTTATCAGTAACTGAGAGCTTTTTCCCATCATGTTCTGTTGTTGTTACTCCCCATATTATTTGTTTTGTAGTTGGAAATAAATACCATTCCAGTTTTTGAGATGTAATATACGATGGTTTAATCCTTATACTATGTTCTTCATAAATACCAACAACATCAATTCCAGTAAATAGGTCATAATCAAGGTCTGAAGATATTGGGGGTTCTCTTCTACCTGTTAAAGGACCCGGACAATCAAATATGTTATTTCTTGATATTATATTTGTGCAGGGATGGCTGCTAAATACGCTAAATACACCTTTTGGTTGAAGAGCGGTGTTATGAAAGACATATCTTCTTCCGCCAATATATGGTTCCCTCTCTCCCAATTTAATCATACTCTGACCAAGAGGGTCGTTGTGAGAACGGCGGCTAACACCAAATACATTTCTAAAAATATATAAAGGACCTTTAGAAGTTACTGCTGTAGCAATATGCATAAATGTATGATGAATGTAGTTACCCCAGATACGAACGTTCATATTAGCGCCTTCGCTTTCAATTGCATCATCCCAGACATTAGAAATTATATTCCCGTATGTATCAGAGTCACGATTGGGGCTTCCTTCAAAACTGTAATTACTCCCCCCTCCTATTGCATCATTATATCCATGGTCTTCTGTTGAAAATATTTCGTTATATCTGATAATGTTTTCGCCTTTTGAATTTAACAATGTGATTGCTTGAGGACCTGCAGGATGTCCTGTATCCCAATCATTAGAAGCCCCACGCGGATTTTCGATTAAATTACGTTGAATAACAAGACGCGATGTTTCGCCTTCCGCGCGAATAGCACTATCAGAACCTCCAGTGTTACCAAAAGACCGAGGTCCACCACCCCTTCCCCAAAAAGTTATATGACAATCTTCAATAACTACGTCATGCACTCCCTTCTTGATTAATATTGCGTCAAGCGCTGCATTTTTTAGTTCAAGTCCTCTAATTATGACATAATTTGCATTAATAACAATATTATTATCATTGAAATTCTCAGGATCGATTATTGTTTTAGAACCCGGTTCAGGTGTAATAAGATGCCATGCATCTGAAGTTCCCGACTCATTAACATATATAGTTTCATCTGTTATTCCACCTTTTAGATAGGTTGTTTTACCAACAGGGAATTTATCACTGCGTGTTCGGGCTTTAAGTTCAATATCCTTTCCTCCACAATTCAAGCGAATTTCATATTCCATATTGGGTGTTAAGCCAACTATACTGCCACGGTATTCATTATCACGTTCATCAAACCAAAGAGGTATAACCTCTTTCCATAAACTTACTCCAGATTTTCTATAACTTACTTTGCATTCTCCAAGATTATTGGAATCTACTTTATAATAAATCCCAAGACATTCAAATGTTGATACAACATAAGGATTTTTCTCCTCCGAAACACTGATATTTGTAAAAGAACAAATAAACAGTAAAGTCGTAAAAAGGAATGAAACAAGATTATTGTTTTTCATTTTCTATTCCTCCAAAATTATTAATAATATAATTTTATTTAATTTTGAATTAAAAGTTATCTAACAATAAGTTTAGATTTTTTACGAATAACAAAGGATGTGTATCAGATAGGAAAAATTAACCTTAATAATTTGAAATCTAATTATTCCTTATTTGACTACATATCTGTTACTAATTTCACTACCTAATCCATACCCCATTCCTAATAAAAATCCAATCATCAAATTTCCTAAGAGAAATCCAATTGAAAAATGATTAATAAATAACAAGATGTGTATAAAGTTGACTACAATATAAAAAATTCCTACCATAGCTGCCAAAATAAGTGGTCGAGATAAAAATATATTAGATAACTTTTGATCAAAATTTTTTACGAAGATATGAATCGCAAGTATCATCAAAGAATAATAAATGAATAAAATGACCGCAGTTATTGAATGGAGTAAAGTTGACAATATGGCAAATACGAAGTAAATTAAGATATTGATATAAACAACATCTCGAACCTTTCGTTCTCTAAACAATCCTGTGGGAGTTGATTGGCTTCTAAGTATTTGTTGAAGTTTGACCAATTGTTCCCCGCTTAATTCCAGAAAGTATAATTTTCGTCCCATAAATTTATTTTAATACTTTCCGGTTAAAAAGTCAAATATTTTATAGTATTATTTATGTGTCGTAGCAATAGATGTTCAGGTGGTAAATTCCGTCACGGTAAAATTATCAAAGAAGGGAATAAATGGATTCGTTGGGTATATATTGAAGTTGCCAGTAGATCAAAAACGACCTTAAAAAAATTTTATATTTTTATACTCATCTTGCTGAAAGAAAATGTATTAGAAAGGCAACCATTGCTCTGGTCAGAAAAATGATTACCATCTCGTTCAATATGTTATACCACCAAAGGCTATTTGAGTTTTGTCAAAATCCTAATCAACGTCAAATAACATATTGAGTCGCTTTGAAACAAAATTGGTAATCCGAAAGGGATGCACTGAACCAAAGGTTATGGGATTCATTTATCGTATAATACGATGTGTATTTAAATCTCGGCACGGATAGAAGATTGGTAAATTTAACCAAAAAAATAAATTATCTCAAATCGGTCGGAAACTTCCTTTTTATAGAAGTTATGTTTATTTATTTCAATTTCACTTTTTATTGGATTTTTTATTTTTTATATTTTATAATACTGAAAAAAGAAGATTTTTAAATTTATAAGTTTGATTAAAGTGTTTAAATATTGGTTCTATTTGATGTTATTTCCTTGTGTACACGGGGGAATCTATAATACCAGATGATAAAAAACATAAAATTTTAGTGACTGCTCGAAATCATCTTTATGAAACAAGCGGTCCTTATATAAGAGAATTACTAAATAAAACATTTCAGGATTATGTATGGAATGTCCGTTTTGTGAAAGATATGAATTTAACTGAAGATTATATGTGGCATTGGATTATGAAAAATAATATTACTGCTGGTTGTGAATTGAGTATAACCTGGTATCGAAGAAATGAGGAGGAAATAAAAAAGATAGGAATAGAATTAATTAAAGTATTGGGGAAAATAATAGCAAATAGATGATTTTATTTAAATTTTAGGACTATTTTTTGTTAGATAAATCTATAAAAGGGGTAATTATTATGAAAAAAATTGTTCTTTTAAGGCACGGTGAAAGCACCTGGAATAAAGAAAATAGATTTACTGGCTGGACAGACGTGGATTTATCAGAGAAAGGCATTGAAGAGGCAAAAAAAGCAGGGAAGGTCTTAAATAATGAAGGATATGTGTTTGATATTGCCTATAATTCTGTATTAAAACGCGCAATAAGGACTTTGTGGATTGTCCTGGATGAAATGGATTTAATGTGGATTCCTATTCAACTATCGTGGAGGTTAAATGAAAGGCATTATGGTGCATTACAGGGACTTAATAAGGCGGAAATGGCTGAAAAATTTGGAGAAAAGCAAGTTCTTATTTGGAGAAGAAGCTATGATGTTCCTCCTCCTGCACTTGAAAAAATGGATGAGAGATATCCTGGCAGTGACCCAAGATATAAGGAATTAGATGAAAAAGATTTGCCTTTAACTGAATGTCTAAAAGATACGGTTAATAGATTTTTGCCTTACTGGAAAGAAGTTATAGCACCAACAGTGAAATCTGGGAAAAGGGTGATAATTTCAGCCCACGGGAATAGTTTAAGAGCACTTGTCAAATATCTTGATAACATACCAGATGAGGAAATAGTATCTTTAAACATTCCCACTGGAATCCCCCTTATTTACGAACTTGATGATGATTTGAATCCTTTAAGACACTATTATTTAGGTGACCCGGAAGAGTTGAAGAAAGCAATGAAATCTGTTGCTGACCAGGGAAAAGTTAAAAAGTGAGAATTATATTGTAAAGAGACCATTGAAAAAGTTATGGTAATGTCAAAAATTTTATGAAAAAATTATGAAAAAGATAAAAACGTAGGGGCGAACGGCCGTTCGCCCATAAAATAAAAATAAGGAGAAAAATATGAAAGTAAAAGGTTTATTGAAGTTAGGAATTTTTATAATAGTTTTTGTTGTTTTTTCAAGTATTTTTTTAAAAATTAATTCTTGTTGTGGAGAATTAAAAGCAGGAATTGCAAAAACTGATATAACTCCTACGGAAAGTCTTTATTTGGGAGGGTATGCTTTAAGAACGGGACCTTCTGATGGCGTTTATGGGAAAATTTATATACGTGCCATTGTTTTTGATGATGGGGCAAAAAAGGTTGCATTTGTCGAAAGTGAGATTCTGGATTATTCAGATTATAATACTTTAAAGAAAGGCGTATCTGAAGCAACTGGAATACCTTTGGAAAATATTATGCTTGGCAGTGTTCACAATCATTCAGCACCTATTCTTGGTGGTGGAAATAGTAATTCTGAGTGGAATAAGCAATTTAAAGACAAACTTATAACAACTGTGAAAAAAGCAATAGAAAATATAGAGCCAGTCAAGATAGGTGGTGGTATTGGACGTTCTAACATTGCAATAAATAGAAGAAAAAAGGTGGAAGGGGCAATTTCTTATACAACATTCGATGAAAATTATTTCAGTCAATTTTTTGGCAAATATAAAACTGATAATCCTGTTAAAATTCAAGAAATAGAAGGTGTCGTTCGATTAGGAGCGAATCCTGAAGGACCAATCGATGATGAGGTTGGTATTTTGAGAATCGATTCTATGTCTGGAAAACCAAAAGCAGTTTTTGTTAATTACGCCTGTCATGGAACTTCTCTTGGTGGAAGAAACAATACTATAAGTCCAGAATGGATGGGGCATATGTTGGAATATGTGGAAGAAAATATTCCAAATGTTTTGGGTATTTTTGCACAAGGTGCTTCGGGTGACATAAATCCAAGATTTGTTGGTGGACTTGAAGGTTATAAAGACAACTTACAAAAAACTAAAGAATTGGGATATGAAATTGGAAATGAAGTCGTTAAAGTATTTAATTCTATCGTTACGAATAAACCGATAAATCCCGAAATAAAATTAATTCATAAAGAAATTCTCTGCCCTAAAAATTACAGAGAATTGCCAGAAAATTTTACGAATACAACTATTATCGTGCCAACAACTGCTATAAGAATCGATGATTTTACTTGGGTAACGTTTCCTGGTGAACTATTTCACGAAATAGGAAAAAGAATAAAATTAAGTACGCACACAAAATATTCTTTTGTTGTCGGTTATTGTGATGGAGATGTGGGGTATCTTCCAACGCAAAAGGCATTTAGTGAAGGTGGTTACGAACCAGCAGGGTCACATTTCGACCCAATTTCTGAACACATTTTTGTGAAAGAGATTAAGAATATGCTTGTTGAATTGTTTTAATTATGGTAATATTAATAAATTTATTTAAAGCGAGTCAACTAAATTCCCATTGAAATAAAAAATTATGATTACAATTATATTTATAGCACTTGGATTAGCAATGGATGCTTTTGCCGTTTCTATTGTCAGTGGATTTACGATAAAACATCATAAATTTAATAGTGCATTGAAACTTGGGGCTTCTTTTGGTATATTTCAGGCGATAATGCCAGTTATAGGATGGTTAGCAGGAATGAGTTTAAGGAGTTTTATTGTAAATATCGACCATTGGGTTGCCTTTATTTTGTTAATTATTATAGGAAGTAAGATGATTTATGAATCTTTTAAAATTGAGTCAGATAAAAAGGTTGTTAATCCACTAAATGCTTTTGTTTTATTGATATTATCAATTTCAACAAGCATCGATGCTTTTGTTGTAGGGATTAGTTTTGCATTTTTGAACATTTCAATAATTACCCCTATAATAATAATCGGAATTATTACGTTTTTGTTATCGTTTATCGGAGTGTATATTGGCGACAAAATTGGACACTTTTTTGAAACAAAAATTGAAGCCGTTGGTGGCGTCTTTTTAATTGGCATTGGAATCAAAATATTAATTGAACATTTATTTATTCTATGAATTAAAACTTTGTCAAAATTTAAAAAACTTGCCATATTAAAAGATTTTAACACTGTTTTAAAGTTAATGAAATTAGATAAAACACATTCCGTATCATTCAGTCCCGCTATAAGCGGGATCGGAATCTATTATTCATTATTAATTTAGATGTTAATCCCTAATAATTGGGACAGCATGACGAGCGAAATATATAAACTCTAATATATAAAATTAAAAATTTGCCAAAGTCTTGATATTAAGAGGGTTTCACGAAATTCGTAAATTATTACAATATAATAAGTTACAAGGACGATAAAAATTAACTGCCTAATAAGAATCTTAATAACAGTTATTATTGAATTTACAGTAACTAAAATTTAAAATTTTTCTTAAAAATTGCCATTTTTTTATGGATTATTAGGCAGTTTTTCTGAATATCGTGTGGAATTTGTGTCCTAAATATATTAAAAGGTGAAATATAACGAAAAAATTAATGTACACACCTGTTTCTATGTATGTCTGTAACGTTAGTCTTTCCCGAAAGTGGGGATCCAGTATTATATTTCGGATAAATGTAGTTCTGGATTCCCGTTTTCACGGGAATGACACAGTAATTTT
>CAZBIT010000021.1:2424-12853 GCA_964491835.1 uncultured bacterium | reverse complement strand
TCAACAATGGCAGTAATAGTGCTATGAACGGGAGCCATTTCATTTCTTACTGCTATTCGTGATGAACCACCCTCTTTATTCACAAGAACAATCTCCCCTGTTCCTGAAGAAACAGTATCAACCGAGAGAAATGACTTACCGATTGGTTCACCCGTTTCAGGATTTATCGGTTGCACAAGCATTACTCTTTTACCAACATACTCAGGATGTTTAACTGTGGCTGTTACATTTCCAAGAACCTTACACAAAATCATATTTCTCCTTACAAATCAAAAAACATTATCTTTCTTTATTTACATCATCAACAATCCCAACAATTGTTGCCTCTATTGGAACATTATAAAAATTGAGCGCCAGTGATGCTTCTCTACCTTCAACAAAATAAACAATATCACCTTCACCTGCCTGAACGACGTCAAGAGCAACAATTGGTGAGCCCTTTTTTTGAAGAGTCTCGTCAAGAGGTTCAACGATCATAAATTTATGTTTTACAAGTTGTAGATATTTTCTTGTAGCGATAAGATTTCCAACAACTCTTCCGAGATGCACGATTTTTCTCCTTTATAATATAAATTCATACGTTGTTTTATCGGGATTTGGTATAATAATTTTATTTACCAAAAATCCAACACTTTCAGGATATTTTGAACCAGCAACTATCCCTGCCTCAACTTCATCCAACTCACCTGTAAAAGTATAGTATGCTTTACCGCCAATCCCTTTTGCAAGTCGTATTTCTATTAATTTAATATCGGAATTTTTTACTGCCTGATCGGCAGAAACTATTGTAGAAGCAACTGAAAACGTTTCAATTATTCCTATTGATTTAAGTTCCTTTATTTCTGTTGTGGCACTGATTGCAGGAATTACTTGTCTATGAATATTAGGAATAAAAAGTTCATCCACAATCCACCCTTCTGATATTTCTTTTCCCTTCTTAAAGGATTCTTCAACAGGACCCTCTTCACCAACTATTAAAACAAGGTATTTCCCGGGACATACCGCGGTAGATTCCAAAACTTCAATTTCTGCCTTTTTTATCATCTCATCAGTTACAATGATTCCCGTTGCAATGCTTGAAAACTCAAGTAAACTCAATGCTGGTTTAATAAAATTATTTACTAAATGATTTTTTTTATTAAAAAACTTTGTGCAAATATATTCTCTTGAATCAAGCACTTTTTAATTCTCTTTCTATGTTTATAAAATAAGTTAATCCGATATTTCTATATATTTAGAATTTATTTTCCTAACAATTCCATTAATCGATGAATGAATTTTGGCACCAATTTTATTATCAGGAGTTTCACCGATTATCTGACCTTCCTTAACTTTATCACCTGTATGAACAATTGGTTCTGCTGGAACTCCATAATGTTGAGTAAGGTTTATCTTCACGTTTGACGGATATATACTTATAACATCATATTCAGGGATAACATTATATCTTGTTAAATGAAGTTTATTAATTAATCTATCAAATGGAATTCTTCTTTCATCTTTATACATATTGGGAATTGGTTTATCATTGTGATGTGGATTTTTTATTCCCTGAACTACAAACTCCTTTTTCAGTTTGTTAAAAAATACTTTTGGAGAAAGTCCCATAACACAGGCATAAATTTCACATACACTACACTCGGAACATAAAAATGCAGAAGTAAAAATATTTATTGGTTCAACCTTTTTATAATTTATAGACCGCATTATCTTGTGGGGCTCGATTGAATGACCAAGTAAATTCCTTGGGCATAGAATTGTACACTCTATACATTGAAGACAAACTGACTTCGATAATCTGATATTTCTTTCAAATGGAATAGATTTCTTATTTACAATGTATGAATCGGAAGGCAATACAAGAAGTCCAGATGTCATTTTATCAATGGGACTATCATTATCATCAACCACGTTGCCCATCATAGGTCCATTAACAATAACTTTAAAATTCTGCACGGTTGCTCCACCCACAAAATCAATCAATTCTCTGATACTGATACCAATTGGAACCGTGATAACTTGGGGATTTTTAACTTCTCCCATAATTGAGACAGTTTTTTTTGTTACTGAATTTCCTTTTACTGCATTATGTACATTGTATAAAGTTTCAATATTATGAACGAGTATTCCAATATCAGAGGGAATTCCACCTTCTGGAACAACCATTCCTGTGATTTCATTTACAAGTATATGTTCATCCCCAGAAGGATAAAAATCATCAAGAAGAAAAATCTCAAAGTCAGTTTCATTTGAAACAGCGTTTCTCATAGAATTTACAACATCTTTATGTTTCTCTTTTAAAGCAATTATTCCTTTCTTAGCACCAACGATATTAATTATTGCTTTTAAACCCTCAATTACTTCAAAGGTCTTATAATTCAATAAAAATTTATCTTTCCAGAGGAGTGGTTCACATTCCGCACCATTAGCAATGACAATGTCTGCCTTCTTTCCAAGTTTGATATGTGTTGGAAAACCAGCCCCACCTGCACCAACAACTCCTGCTTCTTTTATTTTTTCTATCAAATCCATTATTAATCTATCCAAGTATTAAAGATTAAATAACATTTAAAAGCATATCAGACAATCCTAAAATGGTCTTTTAAAACACATCTTCTCTCTCTTGTAAATGTTTTTGCTGATGTAAGCCCTTCTCCAGTTGGACCTGCGATGGTAAATGAAGTATATCCTTCTGCTTCATATCCAAGTCCAGAAAGTGATGAGGCATTTTTCACAAATATAGTAGTGTTAATAACTTTAGCCATCTTTGAAAGATTATCGATATTTTTAGAATGCATAATAGCAGTGTGTTTAAAATTATGCTCGCATCTTTTCGCCATATCAATTGCCTCATCGACATTTCTCACTCTTACAAACCCAATAACAGGCATAAGCATTTCAATCTGGACAAAAGGATGCATTTCATCAACTTCTGCGATTATAAGTCGCACATTATCATCAACATTTTTCCCAATCTGTTTTAAAATATAAGAAGCATCTTTACCAATATACTTTTTATTTGGATAATCTCCATCAACAACCAAATTCTCCAATCTTTTTATATCATATCCTTTAATCTCATAAGCATTATTTTTAAGCATTTCCTCTTTCAATTTGTCAGCAATAGAATCTACGGCAATAATTTCTTTTTCAAGCACACAAATGATGTTATTGTCAGTTGAAGCGCCTTTTACGATGAATTGTGCTGATTTTGGGATGTCGGCGGTTTCATCAACAACCACTGGCGGATTCCCAGGACCCGCAGCAATCGTTTTTTTACCTGACTTCATTGCTTCATCCACGACCCCAATCCCACCAGTCACAACTAATAACTTTATGGAACTATGATGCATCAATTCTTTTGCAGATTCTATCGTTGGTTCTACAATTGTGTTTATCAAATTTGGAGGACCACCCGCAGAAATAATCGCTTCATTAAAAAGTTTAACAATTTTTGTGCAGACATTTTTACTGTTTGGATGAGGACTAAATACGGAAGCATTCCCCGACGCCACAAATCCAATCCCATTATTGATAATCGTTTCAACTGGATTTGTGACCGGGGTTATTGATGCAACTACTCCAAATGGCGCTCTCTCAACTAATGTTAAACCATCATCACCTGAAAATACAAAAGGTTTTATGTCTTCAGTCCCGGGTGTCTTTTCTATAGCAAGTTGAAGTTTTAAAATTTTGTCTTCCACCCTTCCAAGACCTGTCTCCTCTTTCATATCCTCTGCCAATGATTTAATATTTTTACGTGCTATTTCTCGCATAGCATAAACCAAACCTTCCCTTTTCTTTAATGAGAGAAGATGAAATTGTTCAAATGCTTTTTCTGCGGAGGAAACTGCATCATTTACGTTAGTGAATAATCCAGGTTCTGTTGTTTTTTCGATTTTAACTTTCTGGTCTGAAACAAAACGATTTTCATTCTGGTTTATTTTAATTTTTTCCACAACCTGCTCAATTATTCGCTTTATCTCAATTTCACTTATTTCCATATTTAATGCCTCTTTAAATATTTTAATAATCTAATAAAAATACATACTTTCACATAATTCTGAGAAGTTAATAAAATACAAGTATGTATTTTTTCAATTATAATAAAAGAATGCCAATAATCAATACCTGAGCAATATTGATAAAAAAAGAAAATAAGTTATTTTCGATATTTTGTTTCGCCTTTCACTTCTATTGAATCAATAATCGCAATTACAACAGCATCAACAGGTTTACTTTCAGTATAAGTTGATTGCCTCGCAGAGCTTCCCTGAACCACAAGAACAATCTCATCAATACCAGCACCAACAATATCAACCGCAATTAAGTATTTACCGGTTGGATTCATATTCAAATCTACTTCATCTACGACATAAAATTTAAACCCTTCTAAAAGTTCGTCTTTTTTCGTAGATACGACAGTTCCAGTTATTTTACCTATAATCATATTTTACTCCATTGTAGAAGTTGCTTCTAATTTTTTTCTGACAATTTCTTGTCTTCCCAATGGAAGAACCTTGTCAACGTTTATATGTGGTCTTGGTATTACGTGAACTGAAACTAATTCACCAACTTTTTCTGCGGCTTTTGCACCTGCTTCTGTAGCGGCTTTTACTGCAGCGACATCTCCTCTAACGATTGCCGTGACGTATCCACCACCAATCTTTTCATAATGAACGAGTTCTACTCTTGCAGATTTCACCATTGCATCAGATGCTTCGACCATTCCAACAAATCCCTTGGTTTCAATCATCCCAAGTGCTAATGAATTATCTTCAAACATTGTTCCTCCTTTTTAATAAATATTTAATTTAAAAATATTAATATTGTTTTGATTCTTTTTCAATTCCTTCGACAGAGGAAAGAGCATAAATTGCCGATTCACGTGCAGAATCGATTTCAGATTCAGGACCACCAAGATACAATCGTCCAAAAGCACCAAATGCTCTAACTTCAAGCAAATTGATACGTGCAGATTTTTCTGCTTCATTTGCCGCAATAACAACATATCCTGCTGGTTCTGTTTCAAGTATGAAAAGAGATTCACCAGGAATAAGCATTGAACCGTGTCGCATTCTATTAATTAATTGTGCATGATACGGTTCTATTGCTCTTATAACCATATCTGATACTATTTTGGGTTTTATTCTTTCCTCTTCTCTAACTCCGATATAAGACAATATTGCATTGCCTGCTTGATAGACCTGCCCTTTATCTTCGTGATGAATTTCCAAAAGACCGTATGCCCTTTCCACAACCAAAACTCCCGGAGTAACAGAAGTTGCTTTTAAAGCAGAATCCGTAACCGTATTTATGGCAATTCCAGGAGATATTTCAACCCACAAACTTGCAACACCAGAAACAGGCAAAAAACCAGTTGCAGTTGTGCCAACAAATGCAGCAAGTTGTGGCTGAAGTGAATCAATAAACACATATGTCCGTAAGGTTACCATATAACCTCTCTTTTTAATACTGTTTTATTACTATAAACTCTTCTATATTTCTTTGAGCGTTCATCGTTCTTTTAATATTTTTCATTGAAATAATTGTATATAGTGCATCTATAATTGTCGTTTGAGCAATTCTCGATGCCATTGCTTCACTTCTAAATCTCGTTTCTCCTGATGCAGTATTTAGCACGATATCGGCAACTTTTGTGATAGGTGATATTGAATTATTCGTAATGGCAATTGTTTTGGCTCCCCTTTTTTTTGCAACCTCAATTGTTTCAATTGGATCTTTGGTACTCCCTGAATGAGAAATTGCGATAACCACGTCTCCTCTTTTCAATAAACTTGCAGCCATTACCTGAAGATGACTGTCTGTATAACAGTGGCAGTTAAATCCCAATCGGAAGAACTTATTATATGCATCGATTGTATTTGGACCCGACGTTCCAACTCCAATAAATAAAATCTTTCTTGCCTTTTCTATTACTTTGACCGCTTTTTTAATTTCATTTATGTCTATTATTTCAAGTGTATCTTTTAATGTTTGAATATTCATTCCAAAAACCTTAGAAACTATAGTTTTAACTTTATCACCTTCATTTAAATCTTCATGAATACTATGAACAGGAGAAATAATATCGCGAGATAAATGCAATTTTAAATCTTGAAATCCCTTTAATCCAATTTTCCTTGAAAACCTTATTATAGTTGCTTCACTGACGTTGCTTTTAATCGCAACTTCGTTTAACGACTGATATAACATTGATTCAGAATTTTCTTTAATGTATTTTGCAAGTTTTTTCTCCGAGCCTTTCAGAGATGAATAAATTGACCTTATTTTTACTATTATGCCGGTCATAATATATTATCGCTTTTTATGTAGTAATACTTTAATTATTATTATTTTTATGTAGTAAAACTACATATAATATAATAAATAATTTTAAATTGTCAAGAAAAATCTTTAAAATTTAATATTTTTCCTTCTAAAATATTAATCTCTAAACAAAATATAAAATATTGACAAATAATTTTAAAATTATATATTAAAAACTATGGGATATAAAATAGTTCTTACAACTGACAGAACAATGGCAAGTGATTATCACGGCAGTTTGTTTTTTGGATTTAGTGCTTGTCTTCCAAAGGGGACTCTTCCTGACTGGTTTTTCTATCCGGTTTTCTGCCCAAATGGCAAAGCAAACAAAGATGGTTCACTTATGTTTGCAAATTGCGGAACAAGAAAGATTGAATCTGCACTTCTAAAAAGCGGTTTTACAAAAAAAGAAATTATCTTGGCACATCCAGAATATATCAATAACCTCATTACAAAAGAAACAAAAATTCTTTCAATTTCTGCAAACGACCCTCTGGGAATCGGACCCGCTACATCCACTTTCACTAAAATCTTTGGCGGTGAAGGCAGGATGAAATTAAAACTATTTGAATTATTAAATTCAAAATCGATAAAAGATTACAGACCAAAAATATTTCTCGGCGGACCCGGAGCATGGCAACTAAAAGCAAATCCTCTTATGATGAAAAAGATGGGAATAGATTGTGTTATTGTCGGTGAAGGCGAAATATCCGCTCCTGAATTGTTTAAAAAAACAATAAATAATGAAGAAATACAAGAAATCGTTGATGGTATTCCACTTAATAATGATACATTTTTTGAAGTAAATGGACCAACAATTGCAGGACTTATTGAAGCAACAAGAGGATGTGCAAGGAGTTGTAAATTCTGTGTCCCAACATTGCGAAAAATTCGCTCAACTCCTTTATCCATCCTAAAAAACGAAGTAAATATAAACCTTAAAGCAGGTCAGAAAGGGGTAATCCTTCATGGAGAGGATATTCTACTCTACCAATCGGATGGATTAGACGTAAATAGTGATGCTGTCATTCGTCTTTTCAGAGAAATATACAACATTCCGGGCGTAAAATGGGTTTCTGCAAGCCATGCATCTCTTTCATCCGTTGCAAGTTCTCCTCACACAATAGAAAAAATATCTAAAATTCTTGAATTGGGAACAGAACTTCACCCTACAAAATCCTTTCAAGTCGGAATCGAAACGGGCAGTCCTAAACTTATAAAAACACATATGAAAGGAAAGGCATATCCATTCAAACCCGATGAATGGCCTGATGTCGTAAAAGAAGGATTTAAAATTCTAACGAATAATCACATTGTGCCTTGTTCTACCATAATTTTGGGACTACCGGGTGAAACTGAGACAGACGTCTGGAAAACAATAAATCTTGCAAAATTATTAAAACCATATCCAAGTATTATCGTTCCTATCTTTTTTACTCCTATGCAGTCAACAAAACTTGAAAATGAAAAATCATTCAATAAAGAAGACCTGACGCCCTCCCACTGGGAACTTATGTTAGCAGCCTGGGAACATAATTTTAATTGGTTTCCAAAACTTTATAAAAACTATGGTAGAGAAAATCCATTTTACATTAAATCGATAATCAATTTAATAATTAAGGTAGGAAAAATATATCTTTTAAAAAAGATAAAACAGAAACTTCAAGAATCACAAAAAAATTTATAATACTATAATTTTAAGTTAAAAAGCAGAACTATTGTGTTTTTTCTTTTAATGGTGAATTATAAAAAATCATAAAAATTAAGATTTACTAAAGTCCTATTAAATATATTTAACATTATTCAATTTCTTTGAATTCCTTTGCATTTTGGTTTGTTTTTCCTTCAACCTTCGAATCAATTAATAGATTATCAAATATAACATTAGAGCCTGTTTTTTCTTTCCAGATATTTAAATTGGCAAATCTGATTGAATAACGTGCGTCATCATGTAATGTATTGGTTGGGTCAGGCAAACATAAGAGAACAATATAATTTCCTTCAGGCAAATTTATTGGTATCTGAAATTTGCTCGAGACGCTGATAGGATTTCCCGGAAACCAATAACGGGGATCGGTTGACATTTTTGTTGATATTTCATCTCCTGTTTTATTATTCAGTAAAACTAATTCAACTATTCTTGGATTAAATGGAGATGCAAATCCGACATTATTAATAGTAAAATTGATAATTAAAATTCCACCCGGTTTAGATTTCTCTGATATCTCAACTTTTCGCAAGACAAATCGATATCCCAATCTTCTTTTGATTTCATCCATACAACCATTTTCTTCCCAGTGTTTTAGAACTTTTGGCTGGTATCCAGAATTCAGCCAACTGCAATGTAATTGCTCCATTTCTTTTATTGAATTCTCACATTCACCGTATTTATATAACCCGCAAGTTTCTCCACCAAAAGGAGTGAATCGTGTTTCTCCGCCGATGTAATCTATCCCTGCCTGTCGTGAGATTTCTTCACGATATGTCCCAACATCGTCATCACTGGAAAGAAAACAGTCGTTATGAAAACCAGTTCGAGCAAGGTTTGAACCATCAAAAGCCCGTTCGATACTCAAAACTTCTCCTTCAAATATCGCTTTTTTATAGCGCGGACTACGAACAACAACCATACGTTCTTTTGGAAGAGATGATAAAATCTTAAAGAGTATATCCCTTCGGTTCTCGACAGTTTCAAGTCCATGAGTAGAACTATGCCATTCACCCCATGGTCCAATAAATCCTGCTTTCATTAAATAAATGATACCCACATTCTTTTCTAACAATGGTTTCATCTGGTCAATATGCCGAAATACCTGTTCTTTTGATGCATCAGCGTCTCCAATTTTATCACCGTAAGATACACACGGAATTACTTTCATACCAGCCCTGCGAATGATATTGAAACTATCCTGAATTTTTTCAAGAAATTCACCGGAAAAATCCTTTTCTCTAAATTCATTTGCTCTGATTTTGCCATATATAATAGTTATCGCCTCTTTGCGGAGTTCAGGTAATTCTGTCAGTTTATTTAACTCAATATGGAGATAAAACCCACGTTCAGGATTAGAAAAGATTTCAAATGATTCTTGAAAATTTAATGTCTCAAGGTTTGGCTCCTGGGCATAATCAGGAAATGTTAAAAAGATTAATAAAATAAAAATAAATATTTTTTTCATAATAATTCCCCAATAAATTTTGTATCTATAATTATATAAAATATTTTGTTTTCACAGGACTTAAATTATTTATGAGATATATTATTTTACCTTTGAGTTAACATTTTTAATAATAATATTCAAACTTTTCTATGCTCTGTTTTTACAATTTCAGTTCCATCGTCTACTCTAACGATTTTATAATCACTGAATATATTGGGTGCCTCTTTTTGCATTAATCTTAACATTCTCACTGCAACTTTCCTCATTTCTACATCTGCTGTCATACTTCCACGCAATTCAAAAAAGTGCCGTAATGCCCGTGCATTTGCAGTTACAAATATTTTAGTTTCCGTTGCATTTGGTAATATGCTTCTTGCTGTCTGTCTTAACAATTTTTTTTTCATCACTTGACTTAATTTTTGATATTTTTTATCAATTTTTTCAGTTAATTTTTCAAGAATTAACTTATAATCGTTTAGTATATTTTCAATGCACTCAATCCAGATTTTGTGAAGTTCATTGTCTTCACTGATTAATTCCGGTTCAATAAAGTCAGTTTCTGATTCATCAACAAACCGTTGCGATAATTGACTGTATCCCCATCCTGCACGATGCCTGACAAGTTCATGAGTAAATGACCTTGATACACCACAAATAATAAAATTCCAGACAGCGTGTTCGAGAACGCTCCCGTGTTGAGATTCGATAATATTAATTAAATATTCTTTATTCGTTTTTCTCCCTTGACGCGCACCAAAAGACATATAACAGATTCTTCCAGAAATTTCGCACAAAATTTCCGCTCCAATCTCCGTATCGGTTTTCCACGAGACATCATTATCTTTCATAAATTTCTCAATTTCTTCAGAATTAATTGTCTGTTTCCCAATTATATAAATTGATGGCTCTCTGATAATTTTCATCTTTTTCTCCACATTTTT
>CAZBIT010000021.1:0-2324 GCA_964491835.1 uncultured bacterium | reverse complement strand
CAATTATATAAATTGATGGCTCTCTGATAATTTTCATCTTTTTCTCCACATTTTTTAGACAGAACCATTTTAACAAAAAATTTATTCCTAACTTATGAATTTAAATTCAATTTTTCAATAACAAATAGCATTGCCGAAGGTATTAACAATAAAATTAAAACAGTTAAAAAAATAGCCTATGGCTATAAAGATAAAGATTATTCCATTTTAAAAATATATTAATACTTTGGAAATTTACCTAAAATTATTTAATTATCACAAAAAATCAGAAAGACCCTTTAATATTTTTGCGAGTGATTATTTTTCAACTATTTCACTTAACACATCCAATATAAATCTTCCCATAAATACCCGCCATTCCCGATACATTTTTTATTTTTATAGCGACTATATTTTCCTTATCGGGTGGATTAATAAGATTACTAATATATATAGCAAATTTACCATATTTATTGGGTTCGTTGGGATTGTATTCTGACGGTTCGTCACTCTCTTGATGGCTTGCTGTATATTGATAAAATCCATTAACACAGATAAGGGCATTTCCTGCTAAACCATCAAAAATAAGATAAATAGGTCTTCCAAAATAATCTTTTGGGATTTTAAGGTTATCAGTTCGATACCAGTTCCAATCGGTAGTTTGAGTTTCTGGAAAGAAACCCGGAAAGTTTTCAATGTTTTTACTTTTAACCCAATCGCGTGTTATAACTTCTTTTATTTTAGTCGAGTGAGGGAAAACTACCTTTTCCCAATTTGAGATATTTACAGAGGGCCAGACAGGATTTGCTTTTCCTGGTATTTCTCCAACTGCAAACCTCCATTCTTTAACGTCTGTTTTTTCTAACTTTTTTGTCTCATCAAGAAGTCCTGCACAATCCGTTATAATTAATTCAGTTATGTCAGTCTGTAGTTTGCCGTATTCGATTTTTTCATCTGAAGGATTTAAGCCAAGTGCGTTTGAAGTTTGAGAAAGCATCATATGAGTCCAAGCTTCTTCATAAAGCATTTTCGTTTCGGAGATATTTCTTTTTCTAAGTTCGGCAAGTTGAATTTGTTTTTTTATATTAAGAAGTTTTCTTCTATTTTGAACTATTTTTTCATTAATATAATGGTCAGATTCATCTTTTGTCCAATGAGTATAATCCATTCCATAATCAATAGTATATTGTCCTTCAGGTTTTTGTAAAGTAAAATATTCTTCTGGAGTCGTGAATTTTAAAAATGATAACTTTTTTAATTCGATAATAAATGTCTCAAATCCTTTAATATTTTCTTCAACTGGACCATTGGGGGAATAAAGGAATTCAGCATTTGCCAAATACATAAGAAGTATACCTCCACCTCTTTTTTTGTTGATTTCCTTAATCTGAGTGATTTTATCAATTTCCTTTTTCCAGTTTCCTTTTACGATATTTGTCAGAGATTCAGTTCCTTCACTTAGGAGGCAGGTTAATTGTCCGCCATCTGCACCATTTATTGTTACAACTCCCTTGCTATACCAAACTTTTTCCAAGTTTTCTGCGAGTTTTTCCTCAGAAGTCAATATATGTATTCGGGGTATAATTGAATAAATTATCCCACCGTCATCAAGTTTTTTGGGGATTGTTAGGTCAAACTCATTTTTATCTATATATCCAAAATTTTCAACTACAGGTTTCCATATACTTTTAACACAAGCAATCCCTTTTACAACGTTTCTTACAATATCTTCTTGTGGATTCATCGTATAAAGTGGATTGGAATAACTTATTGTGGAAATGCTCACCCTTTTTTCCTCTATTGCCTTTTGCCACCTATTTTTTGCAATCGGGAAAAAAACACCATACAAATCAGCGGTAAATCCTGTAGGAGAAAAGTGAATTTTTACGTCGGGATACTTTTCAATGATTTCGAGAATCTTCATATGACTTTCCATTATAAGTTTTTCGGCTTGTTCCCAAGTATATTCTGCGGAATTGCAGTCAGCATTAAAACTTATTATTATGTAAAGAATTGGTTCGCCTTCTTCTCCATAAGTTGAAATTGAAGTAAAGAATATTATAAATATAAGAAATATGATAAATCTTTTTACTATCATTCTTATTTCCCTCCTGAAAAGTGAGGTGATTATATGTGAAATTGAATTTTTATTTTTTTGAAAATAATATAAAAAGTATTAATACATAGTGCAAGAAATTCTTATATTTTATTGCTTTTATGATAGGAATTAATTATATTTTTTCTAATTTTTTATGTCGAGAGTTCTATTAAAACAAGAATAAAATATGAAACCACAGAGACCACAGAAAAATACTCTGTGTACTCAAAAAGAATTTCCTTTAAAA
>CAZBIT010000020.1:0-12985 GCA_964491835.1 uncultured bacterium | reverse complement strand
TGTCATTCATATATATTCAGTCGGTTATATGCACAATGACCCAGGATATGCAAGATACTTTGCATATCTCAATCTTTTCATCTTTTCAATGCTCATTCTTGTAATGGCTGATTCTTTCCTTTTTATGTTTTTTGGCTGGGAAGGAGTTGGATTATGTTCATATCTTTTAATTGGATTCTGGTATGAGGACAAAAAGAATACTGATGCTGGGGTAAAGGCGTTCATTGTTAATAGAATCGGTGATTTTGGGTTTCTTGTAGGTCTTTTTTTAATATATAAGAATTTTGGTTCTCTTGAATTTGAAAAGGTTTTTTTATCAGCTGCAAGTCGTGGTATTGGAAACCCCGATATCATTGCAATAACACTTTTGCTATTTATGGGAGCAATAGGTAAGTCAGCCCAGATTCCTCTTTATGTCTGGTTACCCGATGCAATGCAGGGTCCGACGCCTGTTTCTGCACTTATTCACGCTGCAACGATGGTTACTGCTGGTGTATATATGATTTCAAGATGCTATATACTTTATCTGGTAGCACCGTTTACGATGGAAATAATTGCGATAGTTGGAGTTATCACTGCCATTTATTCCGCCTCAATAGGAATCGTTCAGAACGATATTAAACGGGTTCTTGCATATTCAACAATAAGCCAGATAGGATTTATGTTTCTTGCGGTTGGTGTTGGTGCATTTTCTTCGGGAATGTTTCATCTTATGACCCATGCTTTTTTTAAAGGTCTTTTGTTTCTCGGAGCGGGTAGCGTTATTCATTCTCTTTCGGGCGAGCAGGATATAAGATTTATGGGAGGACTTAAGAATTACATACCCGTTACATTTTGGACGTTTCTTGTCGCTGTTCTTGCTATTACTGGGATCCCGGGATTTTCAGGTTTCTTTAGTAAAGATGAAATTTTATGGAATGCATTTTCCAGACCAGAGGGGAGCCCAGTATTATGGTTTATTGCTATTTTGTGTGCTGGTATAACCTCTTTTTATATATTTAGATTGTTTTATCTTGTATTTCTTGGAGAATCACGAATTCATCAAGACAAACTTCACCATATTCATAAATCGCCTCCGATTATGACAATTCCGCTTATTATACTCGCATTTTTCTCTTTTATTGGTGGCTATATAGGATTGCCTCATTCTTTAGGTGGTAAAAATAGTTTCGAGGAATTTCTAAAACCTATTTTTGGATTTCAACAAAAATTAATTAAATTTAACGCAGAAGAAGAATTCCCATTAAGTTTAGAATATTTTTTGATGCTTATTTCAATTCTGATTATTCTTATTGGCTGGAGTATAGTCCACAATGTATATTTAAAAAAGCCCGAGACTGCTGAAAGAATGGCAAATAGGTTTCCAAATGTATATAAATTACTTTTTAATAAATATTACGTTGATGAGATATATCATAAAATTATTGTAAATCCATTTATGAAAATTTCAGACTTTTTCTGGAAGATTTTTGATGTAAAAATTGTTGATGGAGCGGTAAATCTTACTGCACAGGTTATTCTATCAACTGGGGATAAACTAAAAAGGATTCAGACAGGATATATCCAGGAATATGCTTTATCTCTAATTTTGGGTGCAGTTATAATTATTGGATATTTCATTTTTAGATAAAAATTTTTAGGAAAATCGTGGAACAATCTTCAAATATTCTTTCTTACATATTATTCATTCCTCTGGTAGGAATGGTTGTTCTTGCTTTTGTAAAGGGTGAAAATGTAAGATTTATCCGCATATTTACTCTTTTGGTTACAATTGTTGATTTTGTTGTTTCTGTGATATTGTTTATAGATTTTCAATCGTTTACTACCGGAATGCAGTTTGTTGTGCAGAAAGACTGGATAAAGGCACTTGGTATCCAGTATCATCTTGGGGTTGATGGAATAAGTTTATTGCTCGTTATGCTTACCACTTTTTTAGGACCAATTGTCATTCTTTCAACTTGGAATGCTATAGTTGAACGAGTCAAAGGATTTATGATATTTTACTTGATGCTTCAAGTTGGTATGTTGGGTGTGTTTCTATCACTGGACTTGGTTCTTTTTTATATATTCTGGGAAGCAATGCTGGTTCCGATGTATTTTCTCATAGGGATTTGGGGAGGACCGAATAAAATATACGCAACTGTGAAATTTTTCTTATATACTATGTTCGGTGGGGTCTTGATGCTTGTTGGAATACTTGTGTTATATTTTGCATATTACAAAGTTACTGGAACTTATTCATTCGACCTCCTTGAAATAACGAAAAGAGTTGATTTACCTTTTCACGCTCAAATATGGTTGTTTTTAGCTTTTGGCATTGCATTTGCCATAAAAGTCCCGATTTTCCCGTTTCACACTTGGCTTCCTGATGCTCACGTTGAAGCTCCAACCGCTGTTAGCGTCATTCTTGCGGGAGTGTTATTGAAAATGGGAATATACGGATTTTTGAGATTCTGTTTTCCTCTTTTTCCAGATGCAATTGAGACACTATATCCTGTAATTTCTGTGCTTGCGGTGATTGGAATCATTTATGGTGCAATGGTTTCAATGGTTCAGCCCGATTTGAAAAAACTTGTCGCTTATTCAAGCATCAGTCATTTAGGATTTGTTGTGCTTGGAATATTTTCTTTTACGCAAGAAGGTATGCAAGGGGGTGTTATACAGACAATAAATCATGGAATATCAACAGGTGCACTCTTTTTGATTGTCGGTATGATATACGAAAGAAGACACACGCATTTAATTGAAGATTTTGGCGGTCTTGCATCCAAACTCCCTGTATTTTCAGCATTCTTTATGATTGTCGTCCTTTCATCTCTTGGATTACCCGGCACGAATGGCTTCGTTGGTGAATTCCTTATTTTGCTTGGAACGTTTTTAAAAAGTAAGCCATTTGCAATACTCGCTACAACAGGTGTTGTTCTAACTGCGGTTTATCTATTGAGAATGTATCAAAGAGTTATTTTTGGAAAATTAACCAATGAAAAAAATAAAGATTTGAAAGACCTCAATTTACGTGAAATCGCAATACTTTTACCTATTATTATTTTAATCCTGTGGATTGGGATTTTTCCTTTAACATTTATGAGTAAGTCAGAAAGGTCTGTTGAATATTTATTGGAATGCATGAAATTGAAAAAAGAAAGGTCATTTTTCGCAAAAAATAATAATTATAAAATTGAAATAAAAGATAAAAACGTTGTATTGATTAACGATATTGATAAATAAATTATGGATTACTTTGCACCAAATATAAATATTAGCATAGTTGGACCAGAGATAATAATTTTTATTACGGCAATAATCGTATTGATTGCTGGTTTATTCCCGAATTATAGAAAATTATTGTCTGTAATAGTATTAATTGGAATACTTACTTCTTTCTATGATGTTTATTATCTATGGAATCGGTTTCGTAGTGGATTTGATGGAATGGTTCTTGCCGATAACTTTGCACTTCTTTTTGATTTAATCTTCTTAATCGGAACGCTTCTCACAATTTTATTATCCGGGAATTTTATAAATCTTTTTAGTCATGGAACAGGTGAGTATTTTTCACTAATTTTATTTGCCACTATCGGTATGATGTTAATGGCTTCCACGAACAATCTTATTGTCATATTCCTTGGTCTTGAAATATTATCGATAGCACTGTATATTCTTGCTGGTTTTAGAAGAAATCGTGAAGATTCTCTCGAAGCAGGATTGAAATATTTTTTACTCGGTGCTTTTACTACTGGTTTTCTCCTTTATGGAATAGCACTTGTTTATGGTTCAACTGGGACAACAAACGTATATACCATTTTAAATTTTCTAATGAAGGGAACAATTGAAACGGAGTTTTTGTTTTATACAGGTATTATTCTTATTATTGTTGGATTTGGCTTTAAAGCGGCGATTGTTCCATTTCATATGTGGGTGCCTGATGTTTACGAAGGTTCTGCAACACCTGTAACCGCCTTTATGTCCGCAGGTGTAAAAGCGGCGAGTTTTGCGGTATTCTTAAGACTTTTTCTTCAAGGAATTACTCCCATTAATTCACAAATGGCAGAAATACTCGAAGTATTGGCAATCTTAACAATGACCGTAGGGAATGTTATAGCCATAACTCAACAGAACATTAAACGAATGCTTGCTTATTCAAGCATAGCACATGCTGGTTATATTCTTATTGGGATAACTTCACTTTCAATGAATTCTACTATTGCTCCTTCATCTATAATGTTTTACATTATAGTATATACTTTTATGAATATTGGTGCGTTTGGTGTTGTTATTTTATTGGAAAAATCAGAGGAAGAATTACTTAATATTTCTGACTATGCTGGACTTGGATTTAAAAAACCTTTTCCGGCGATTTGTATGGCTATATTTTTACTCTCATTGGGCGGAATTCCACCAACCGCAGGTTTTATGGGAAAATTTTATATCTTCAGTTCAGCCATAGAAGTAAATCTTTATGCTTTAACCATAATAGGCGTTTTGAATGCCGTCATCGCCATTTATTATTATTTGAGAGTCGTTGTCATAATGTATATGAAAGAACCGGTTAAAGATTTTTCTTATGTTGTGCAAAAACCTTTGATGGCGTTGAGTTTATCAATTTCAATTGTTGGAATTATATATCTCGGAATTTTCCCTCAATCATTTATTAATCTTTTAAATGACGTTTTGAGATTTTAAATAAGATTTAATTTGCTTTTTATTAATGGATTAATTTATTTTAAAACATAAATGTGAATTTATGGAGTTTAAAGTATGATAACGGAAGATGATTGGGCAAAACTCGAAAAGATTATAAAAGATAATGACACTTTTATTATCACTACACATATAAATCCTGATGGTGATGGACTTGGTTCTGAACTCGGGATTTTTCGTTTATTGGAAAAACTTGGTAAAAATTCCATTATTATTAATGGTTCTCCAACACCTGACTTTTATAAGTTCCTCGACCCTAAATGTGAGTTAATTAAATATTATGATGAAAAATATAATCAGCGTATTATTGATGCCAATATAATTTTTCTCGTTGATATTAGCGATATGGAAAGATTGGGCAAAATGGAAAACGTGATAAGAAGCAGTCCTGCTCTCAAGGTATGTATTGACCATCATTATTCTAATATCGGATTGAGCGATGTTAATATCATTGATGATTCTGCTTCTGCTTCTGGCGAAATTGTTTACGATTTAATTAATAGATTTGGATTGGAAATCGATTACGAAATGGCGATTGACATTTATGTTGCTATATTGACTGACACTGGTTCATTTCGCTTTTCAAGCACGACGCCAAACTCTCACTATATATGTGCGGAATTACTTAAAAAAGGTATCAAGCCACGCGAAATATTCGGTTATGTTTATGAATCATATTCCTGGGAAAGGATGATATTATTTTCTAAATGTCTCACTACCATTAAAAAAGTGGCAAATGGAAAAGCGATTAGTATGCACATTACAAGAGAAATGATGGAATCCTCACGGGCAAAAAGAGAAGATATCGAGGGATTTGTAGAATATATAGGAACTATTAAAGGTGTGGAGATAGCGGGTCTCTTTTTGGAACTCCCGGATAATAAAGTCAAAGTTAGTTTAAGGTCAAAGGATATATACGATGTCAGTAAAATCGCCAGTATTTTTGGTGGTGGTGGGCATAAAAATGCCGCTGGCATTGTTATGAAGAATTGTAGTTTGCAGAAATCAGAAGAGGAAGTCCTATCCGAAGTAGAAAAATTATTAATATAATAATCCAAAAAAATTTTAAAGAAAATTTTTTCATTATAAATCCGTTCTTAGTTATGTTTTAATATAAAAATTATTTCAATTCATATAAATGTCCTCATAATCGTCCATCATAATAAACATAGTTATAGAGAGTGTTGCATAATCACAAAAATATTCAATTATTTCAGCTAAAATATTCAATTTCATGAGATTGCTTCGTCTCCCGCTAAAGGCGGGATTCCTCGCAATGACACTTAATAACAACCAATTAGGAGGATATTGGCTGTCATTGCGAGTTCCGAGTATTCGGAACGTGGCAATCTAAAAAAAATTATGCAACAATCTCTTATAATACATTCTGACTACTATAATTTATAGTAAAACAATAAATTACATAACAATTACTTAATGATTTTGTTTAAGTGAATTATCCAAAATATTTGAAATAAATAAAATAAATCTTGACTAATTTTTTTTTTTTTTGTATATTCCATAAAATTAGAAATTTAGATAAGTTTCCGAAATTGTTGGGAGGCTTATGCAAGTTTATGAGTTTATGCCAGAAAATGATGATGAAATTATGTTTGATGTTGATGAAGTTATTGCAAAAAATAATATTATAAAAGTTGCTCGTGATTTAGGTATAAATGTAAATAAATCTACGGTTCCGTGCATAAAAATTGATAAGCATATTGTCAAAAGTGGTTTTCCCACTATGACTTTCAATCCTCTTAAAAATACTTTCAAATGCTGGGTTTGTAAAGATGTCGGAGGAGACGTCATAGACCTTGTTATGCAGGTTAAAAATATCGATAGGAAAAGAGCAATTGAATATCTTGCGATAAGAGCAAATATTGAGCCGAAAAATATCGAAAAACCAAACTTCAAAAAAAGATTAATTCCGGATAAAGAATCTGTTTATAAAGATGTTGTTAGAGAATTGAAAAGTAACAATGGAATTGACCTCATTGCATTTATCTCTCTAAAAGGTGGAACTGGAAAAAGTTTGTTAGTAAACAATATTGCTTTTTCTTATGCCATTTTAGCAAAATTTATTTCTGATTACCAAAGAAAGGAACTTCAAAAAGTAGAACTCATCGACCTTGATTTTGGCAAACCCGACCAAAGGTTAATTTGTGGTATAGAACCAAAATTTTATATTGAAGACATTCTTTATAACAAGAATGAAAATCTTGATTGGAGTTCAATTAAGGAATCAACGGAAATCGATAGTCTTGATTTCATCTCTTCATCACCTGTCAGGAAATCACAGAACCTTTTCTATTTTCATAAAAATGAGATAATTTATCTTATTAATAATTCTAATGCTAAACTTAAACTTGCGGATTTTGGAGGTGGGATAAATAAAGATTCTCTTGATTTT
Source organism: uncultured bacterium (assembly GCA_964491835.1). Taxonomy (GTDB): domain Bacteria; phylum SM23-31; class SM23-31; order JAUVVT01; family JAUVVT01; genus CAZBIT01. Next base: position 5,871 of record CAZBIT010000020.1, on the reverse strand, counting down.
CTTAAGAATATCCATTCCAAAATATTTGTTGTCACTTCTGAAGAAACCTCTAAACAAGCAGTGTTTTATCTTATGATTACTATGATATACGACCAACTAAGAAATGTATTCTGCAGTGATAAAGAAGTGATTCTATATTTGGAAAAATTTCGAAATTGTTTCAGAACAGGTTTTAGAATTGATGATTTAAGATTTGAACTTGAAAGACTTAATGAAAAGAGAATTAAAAATGGAAACGTTCAACGTTTCTATCGAGAGGAAATAATGCCGTTAAAAATCGAAACTGGACTTCCCCCCAAATTTTTTGGAAATGTAACTTTAGATGAACTCAAGACTGAAATTAAGGAATTAAAAGAAAAAGTATCAGAGTTAATATTCAGAAACAGTAATGGGAATTCGATTACCTATAATAATAAACTATCAATTTATAAAAGAGTAAACAAGGTTATTGAAGAATCAATTAAGTTTGACTCTTATATTGACCGCTTGAATATGGTTTTGAACAAAAATGTTTATGGACTTATTGTTAACCGAACAGACCCTCAATTATCCTGGGAAATCCAATCGGAAATTTCTGACAGAATATATCGCTATTTAAATCAAAAATTAGTTTATCTTGGTAACTTAAGAGAAAGTAAATCTTTGACCAATATATCCAATTATAAGATGCCTTACATTATATTCAATCCCGAAGATAATGCACTTGAAGATATTTATCACATCGCTGATAATATCATTGGGCTTAAAAGGGGCTCAATCTCTAACGTTATATGTAGTCAGAAAGAATATATTCGAGAAGTTAAATCGAGATGGGGAATTAAAGGCAAATTATCTGATTGATTTCCATTCCTATATAAATACACGTCTATTATGAATTTTCTTATCTTTTAAATTCTTTGACTTTTTTAAAAAATAAATTTATATTCTTTAAGAAATTCGCAATATTTATATAAAACAATAAATAAAAATCTCTTTTATGTTTCTATTTTGATTAAAGGAGATGTGAGTATGGAGAAAATTGTTAATTCGTATGAAATGAGAAATATTGACAAAATAACAATTCAAGAAGTGGGAATACCAGGAATCGTTCTTATGGAAAGGGCTGGACTTACCATTGTGGACACTGCTATAAAGTTTTTAGAAGAAAAAAATGGGAATAAAATAATTATTTTTTGTGGTAAAGGGAATAATGGTGGAGATGGGTTAGTTACTGCAAGAGAACTTCATAATAAGGGTTATAAAGTCAATGTTTATATTTTTGCCGGGAGAGATGAAATTGGCGGAGACGCTTTAACTAATCTTAAAACTGCTGAAAATATGGGAGTTAATATTGAATATGTTGTTTCTGATAATTGGTTTGATAATGTTTCTTTGCAAGGAGACGTTATTATTGATGCTCTTTTAGGAACGGGAATATCCGGAAAGGTTTACGGAATAATTGGCAGGGCTATTGATTTAATTAATAACTTTAATATACCCGTTATATCGGTGGATGTTCCATCTGGATTGAATTCTGATACGGGACAGTATGATGGAAGTTGTATCAGGGCAATAAAAACCGTTACTATGGGTTTAAAGAAAAAAGGGCTTGTCGTTTCACCGGGTAGAGAAATGGCTGGTGATATCGTAGTGGCTGACATCGGGATTCCAAAAGAGGTTATAAATAAAGAGAATATTTTGTTAAATATACCGCAAGATTCAGACATATTATATCTTCTCCCGAAGAGAAAAAGGAATTGTAATAAAACTGATTGTGGAAAGGTATTAATCGTTTCTGGCTCCAGAGGTATGACAGGTGCGGCAACGTTAACGTCTTTATCAGTATTGCGTTCAGGCGCTGGTCTGGCTGTTTTGGGTATTCCTGAAAGCGTCAATCAAATTTTGGAAGAAAAAGCTACCGAAGTTATTACGTTTCCTCTTCCTGAAACTCCTGATGGAACGTTAAGTATAAAAGCATTAGATAAAATTATGGAAAAATTAGAATGGGCAGACGTCCTGGCTATTGGACCAGGGATTTCAAGAAACCCTGAAACTCTTCAACTTGTGATTAATCTTCTTCCTGAAGTTAGAATTCCTATGATAATAGATGCTGACGCTTTATTTCCTTTTTCAGGTAAGAGTGAGTTTTTTTTGAACGTTAAAAGTGATGTAATAATTACGCCTCACGAAGGTGAGTTTTCAAGATTGATGAAGTGGGATATTGAAGAAGTTCTTAAAGACCGAATTGAATCGGCAAAAAGGTCGGCATCAATTTTAAAAATCAACGTTCTTTTAAAAGGTTCTCCAACAATTGTCTCTCATCCGGAAGGTGAAACGTTTTTAATTCCAACGGGAAATCCAGGAATGGCTTCTGGAGGAGTTGGTGACGTTTTGACCGGGATTATTGCAGGACTTACCGCTCAGGGATTGAATACCTTTAATGCAGGATTAGTGGGTGCTTATATTCACGGAAGGGCTGGTGATATTGCTAAAAAAGAAAAAGGCGAAATGGGACTTATCGCAAGCGATGTTCTTGAATCAATCCCTTATGCAATAGAAAGTATTAAAACTTCAAAGAAATTAAATATTGAAAATCGCAAAATTTCTATAAGCGAATAAATTTTTTTATGAAATCACCAAAATCAAATTTTCTTAAATATCAATTACCAGTTATATTGTGGGCTGTTATTATTTTAACTCTTTCCTCAATGCCACAATTTGCAGGGGTAAAACCGTATTGGACGAAATATGATAAAATTGCACATTTCATTGAATATGGGATTTTAGGTTTTTTATTGACACATGCTTTTTATTTTCAGAATAATATCAACATTAGAAAGTTTGCTATAATTCTATCCATAGCAATAGGAGCAATGTTTGCAGGATTTGATGAAATTCATCAAAAATATATTCCCGGTAGATTTAATAGCATCGGCGATTTTTCCGCTGATTTTGTAGGTGTCATAATCTCTCAGGTCTTTTACGTTTATTATAGTAATCGTACTAAATTTAATCTTAAATTTTTTATGAAAATCTTTAAGTCAAAATAGAATCAAAATGATTTTAAAAGAGTAATTGGGAATGGTGGTAGATTCTAAATTATTTATTATTTTTTAGGCAGGGAAGGAAATATGTTTTTATATTCGGAGAAAGAAATAACAGAAAAACTGCAATTGTTGGAGACCCACTAAAAATTTAAACCTGGCAAAAGATAAAGAAGTTATTGAAAGTGAATTTAAGGAATTAATAGGGGTGTATAATGGAAAAAATATTCAATGAGGAAAAACATAAACAACTTCAAAATATAAAGGCAGAAATTTTAAGATGTCTTGAGGAAATGCAAGTATCCATGAAAAGCATAATTCTTTTTGGTTCAAGAACAAGAGGGGATTTTTCAAAATATAGTGATTATGATTTTCTTATAATAACTGAAAAAACATATAGTATTAAAGAAAAAATGGAGATAGCAAAGGCAATAAGAAAAGCTTTAGCAGAATTATATATCCCAACCGATATAATAATAAATTCAGAAGAAGAAGTGGAATATAAAAAAAATAAAATAGGATATGTTACAAGATATGCCTTAAAAGAAGGAGTTTCAATATGATTGATGAATATGTAAGAAATTTGTGAAGAGGATTTGAAAGAATGAAATTGAAAAATATCTTGTATTAAACAGATATCTTCTTTCTATTTTTTGAAGATGATAATTTAATAGATAAAGTAATTAATGCGGTTTTTTAATTAAAGTAATGTATTTAGCATTTATGGAATATTAAATTATTCATATAATCACAAATTTAAATTATTTTTTCTTTTTTATACTTTCTTCCCTTCCAGGTAAATTTCCCAATGCTTCCTTTTATTCCAACAAAAGCAAAATAGAACGGTTGAAATATCTCCCAGATAAAAAAGTATTTAAGAAGGTCGGGTCTATTAAATATTTTTGTTCCCTTCAATAATACTATAAAGTCGATAATCCATTTTGATAGCAAGCAATAAATTGGAATAGACCCGAATGTTCTGTAAAAAACGGAAATTAGTGAAAAAATAATTAATCCCACGTTTGTAAGATAAAGGACGATGAGATAGATAAAAAATAAAATATCCATTTTTCTTTGATAGAGAGCATTGGAAGCCCATCTTGTTCTTTGATTTAAAAACTCTTTTAGAGATTTTAATGGATGAGTTGATACAAAAGAATCTTTATAAAAAGAGAAATTTATTTTAAAATCTGTATGTTTTTTTATTATTTGTAAAAGTAAAGTATCATCTCCAGAGATTCTGTGTTTAATTTTTGAAAATCCATCTACCTTTTGAAATGCTTCTTTTCTATAGGCGAGGTTCTGTCCAGAAGATGCGAGTGGATATCCTAAGGATGTAGCACCTGCTGCCGCACACATCATCGATAGAAAATCTAATGCCTGGAGTCCAATAAACAAAGAATCTTCTTTATCCTCTTCATTAATTTGTGAAAATCCTACCACCATTCCACATTCGGGTGTAAAATTTTTGACCATCGATTCAATCCATAGAGATTTTAATCGGCAATCTGCATCTGTTGTCAAAATTATTTCTCCATAACTATTTTTTATCCCTTCACTTAATGCCAATTTTTTTGTAGATAAATTTTCATTTTTGTATTTTAATTCTATGAGTTTTATATTACTTTCATTTTCACATACATCTTTTATGATTTTTTTTGTATTATCTTCTGAATTGTCATCAACGAATATTACTTCAAATCTGTTTTTTGGATAATTCTGATGTAATAAGTCGCTCATTATATTTTTTATATGTTCCTCCTCATTTCTTACGGCAATTACAACTGAAACAAAGGGGATTTCATTACTTTCATAATGCTTTTTTCTTGAAAGTCCAATGAAAAATAACATTCCCGTTATAAAATATATGATTGTTAATAATATGAGAATAATTGTTAACATTTTGTCTTATATACTCTATTTTTCCACTTAAATTTTCCTCTTAAACCAAGTAATCCAAAAATTGTGATATATAGTGGGTGTAGAAAAAATACAATTATAAATTTTTTTATTGGTTCTTTGATGTTAAATTTCTTTTTGGTTTTTTTAATTAACGAAATATCTGAAAAATATTTTATTAATAAAGAAATTATAAATAACCACAGATATGATGGGTTGAACAAAACGCACAATAAAGAAATTATGATAAGTGCATTAAATAAATATAAAAATATAGAAACAATCTTAACGTGAAAAGGATATGCGACGAATTTGGATGAATGACGCAATCGATTATTAAAAAATTCTTTTAGTGATACAGTGGGTTTAGAAATAACAGTGGATTTTGGTGCATATTTTATTTTCATTTGGGACTTTTTTTTAATTCGGTGCATAAACAAATCATCATCACCCGATATATATACTTTATATTCTCCAAATCCTCCGATATTGTTGAAAATCTCTTTTCTATATGCTAAATTTCTTCCTGTGCAAGTTAAAGGAAATCCAAGTTCAATTGAACCACTAGATAATCCACCAAGTGAAATGGATTCTATAAACTGAAAAGAATTTAATAGTTTATCAGGATTTTCATAACTGATAATCGGCGAAAAACCTGCAACTAATCCTGTATTAGCATCAAAATGTGATATAATCTCAGATATCCACTCTTTATTGGGACGGCAATCCGCATCTGTTGCAACTATTATTTCACCTTTGGATTGTTTTATGCCTGTTAAAATGGCATTCTTTTTTGGAGAAATAGAATCATTTTCTTTTTCAATTCTAATAATTTGAAGATTGGGAATTTCTTTTTTAAATGATTCTGCTTTTTGAAATGTAAAATCTTCAGAACTGTCATCAATAACAATAACTTCCCATTTATCTTTAGGATAATCAATATATTTCA